>JAMOBD010000172.1 GCA_039908345.1 Magnetospirillum sp. WYHS-4 | reverse complement strand
AGTCGGCCCGGCGGGCCTCGTACCCGCATTGCGTTGCGCGGCCGGATGGGCGATACTGTGGGCATGGCAAGCCCTCGCAAGATCGATGCCCTGACCGAACCCTCGCCGGCCGAGATCGCGGCCGTCCAGGAGGGACGTGACGACTTGGCCGCCGGCCGCTATGTCGATCACCAGGCCATGACCGAATGGCTGCGGACCTGGGGCGACGAGGGACGTCGGGCTACTCCGGTTTCCAAGGCCTGATGCGGGTTCTTTGGTCCGAGCGGGCGCGGCGGGATGTCGCGCGCATCCGGGACTATCTTCTGGAACGCAATCCGCTGGCCGCCGTGGCGGTCGCCGAATCCCTGATCGCCGCCGGAACCGCCCTGTCCCAGTTGCCGCGCCGGTATCCGGAACGCGGCGAGGGATACCGCGAGATGGTCGTCTCGCGGTACCACTACATCGTGCGCTACGAATTGATGCCCGATCCTGAGTATCCGAACCGGACGGCGGTCGGCGTCCTGTCGGTCTGGCACCCGGCCCAGGACCGGGAATAGAACCGGCTCAGACGGCGGAGCGGTTTTCTGGAGAGGCGATTCCGAGTGTCTCCCTTTGCCGCGCCCATTCCACCGGCAGATCCTCCATGAGGTTCGCAAGCTGGAGAGTGCGGGGCTGGCGGCCCTCCAGGATGGCTTCGACGATGTCGGGAGCGAGCAGGGTCAGGCGAAAGATTCGGCTGACGTAGGAGGTGCCCAGCTTCTCGGCCTCGGCGATCTCGCCCAGGTTGCGGGCCTTTCCGCTTTCGATGACCCTGTCCCAGGTCTCCCGGTCCAGGATGCCCTACGGGGACTTCATCGCCCGCTACGACCGCAACGAGACCCTTTTCTACCTGGACCCGCCCCCTGGGGGTCGGAGGGCGACTACGGCAAGGACCTGTTCGGCCGGCATCAAGGGGGCCTTCCTCATGTCGATCAACGACATCCCGGAGGTCCGGGCCCTCTTTTCCCGCTTCCACGTCCAGGCGGTCGAGACCACCTACACCATCGGGGGTGGCGACA
>JAMOBD010000171.1 GCA_039908345.1 Magnetospirillum sp. WYHS-4 | reverse complement strand
CCTGGAAGCGGCCCGCGCCCAGATGCGGGCCGACGAGGCGACGCTCTCCATCGCCCGGAAGCGTCTGGCCGACACCGAACTGCGCGCCCCGTCGGACGGCATCGTCCAGACCCGCATCCACGAGGCGGGCGCCGTGCTGCTGCCCAATTCGCCGGTCTATGTCCTGGCTTTGGTCCAGCCGCTCTGGGTGCGGGCCTTCGTCGACGAGCCGCGCCTGGGCCAGGTCAGGCCGGGCATGAAGGCCGCCATCGGCCGGGACGGCGGCGGCGAACCCCACGGCGGCCAAGTCGGTTTCATCTCGCCCACCGCCGAATTCACCCCCAAGAACGTCGAGACGCCGGAACTGCGCACCGGCTTGGTCTACCGGCTGCGCGTCGTCCTCGACGGGCCGGCCGACGACCTGCGCCAGGGCATGCCGGTTACTGTCCAGCTCAAGCCGTGACCGAGCCTCTGGTCCACATCGAGGGACTGAGCCGGCGCTTTGGCACCGCCTTGGCCCTCGACGGGGTGGCGGCCGACATTCCGGCCGGCCGGGTGACCGGGCTGGTGGGGCCGGACGGGGCCGGCAAGACCACCTTGATCCGTCTGCTGGCCGGGCTTCTGCTGCCTGACGGGGGAGTCCTTTCGGTCTGCGGGCTCGATCCGGTCCGGCAGGCCGAGCGCCTGCACGAGGCGGTGGGCTACATGCCCCAGCGTTTCGGCCTTTACGAGGACCTGACGGTGGGCGAGAACATGGCGTTGCACGCCGACCTTCGGGGCGTCACGGGGGCGGAACGCAAGGCCGCCTTCGCCCGCCTGGAACGCTTCACCGGCCTGGGGCCCTTCATGGACCGCCTTGCCGGGCGGTTGTCGGGGGGGATGAAGCAGAAGCTGGGCCTGGCCTGCGCCCTCATCAAGGTGCCCCGCCTGCTCTTGCTGGACGAACCCAGCGTCGGCGTCGATCCCATGTCGCGCCGGGAACTCTGGCGCATGGTCCAGGAACTGGTGGGGCAGGGGATCGGCGTGCTCTGGAGTACCGCCTACCTTGACGAGGCGGAACGCTGCGACGGCATGCT
>JAMOBD010000170.1 GCA_039908345.1 Magnetospirillum sp. WYHS-4 | reverse complement strand
CGACCTGGACCCCGAGGCGGCGGCGGCCACGGCGGCGCGACTGGGGGGCATCGGGCTGGGCTGCGACGTGACCGACCCGGCGGCCGTCCAGGGCGCCTTCGATGCCGTTTCCGCGGCCTTCGGCGGCATCGACATCCTGGTTTCCAACGCCGGGGCGGCCTGGCAGGGCCGCATCGGGGAGGTGGACGAGGCCCTGCTGCGCAAGAGCTTCGAGTTGAACTTCTGGTCCCACCAGACCGTGTCCCGCCTGGCGGTCGCGGTGATGACCGCGCAGGGGCTGGGCGGCTGCCTGCTCTACAACACCTCCAAGCAGGCGCTCAATCCCGGCAGGAACTTCGGGCCCTACGGCCTGCCCAAGGCGGCCACCCTGTTCCTGATGAAGCAGTACGCGCTGGACCATGGCGGCGACGGCATCCGCGCCAACGCGGTGAACGCGGACCGCATCCGGTCCGGCCTGCTGACGCCCGAGATGATCGCGGCCCGTTCCAAGGCCCGCGGGGTCAGCGAGAAGGATTACATGGGCGGCAACCTGCTGGGCCTGGAGGTGACGGCCGACGACGTGGCCCAGGCCTTCGTCCATCTGGCGCTCGCCCGCAAGACCACTGCCGCCACCGTCACCGTGGACGGCGGCAACATCGAGGCCTCGCTCCGCTAATAGTGGGGCGGCGGGACGTCGGGGGGCGCAAGCTCGTCGACCGTCGCCTCGACGCTTCGCAGGCGGTCCTTGAGGAATTCGACGTCCCGCTTCAGACGGTCGATGACCGTCCATTGCTCGGCGATGGTGTCGCTGAGCTGCTGAAGGGTGCGTTCCTGCTGGGCGGCGTGGCGCTCCAGGTCGTCCAGGCGTTGTCCGGTCATGAGGGGATGTTATGGTAGGGGCCGGCATGCTATCAAGCCCCGTCGGCGGGAGGTGCGGCGTGACCCAGGACAAAAAGGCGGTGGTGCTGTTGAGCGGGGGCCTCGATTCGGCCACCGTGCTCGCCATCGCCCGCGCCGAAGGCTTCGCCGCCCATGCGCTCACCTTCCGCTACGGCCAGCGCCATTCGGTGGAAATCGCGGCG
>JAMOBD010000169.1 GCA_039908345.1 Magnetospirillum sp. WYHS-4 | reverse complement strand
GTTCCGGGAGCTGTTCCGGGGCCGCGAGGATGTCTTTCCGCGCCGCTGGAGCAACCCCAGGACCGGCAAGTCCGGCTACTCGCCCGTCTGCGGCAACGAATGGGCGCCCGGCCTCTGCGGCAAGCCCAAGGTGAAATGCGGCGACTATCCGAACCGCCGCTTCCTGCCGGTGACGGACGAGGCGCTCGGCCGCCACCTGCGGGGCGAGGGAGCGGACGGGCGGGATTTCACCATGGGCGTCTATCCCCTGCTGCCCGACGAGACATGCCGCTTCCTGGCGGCCGACTTCGACAAGGAGAACTGGCGGGCGGACGTGGCCGCCTTCCTGGCGACCTGCCGCGACAGGGGCGTGCCGGCCGCCGTGGAAAGGTCCCGTTCCGGCAACGGCGGGCACGTCTGGATCTTCTTCGCCGAGCCGGTCTCCGCCGCCTTGGCCCGCAAGCTGGGAGCGCACCTGCTGACCGAGACCATGGAGCGCCATCCCGAGATCGGCTTCGGCTCCTACGACCGCTTCTTCCCCAACCAGGACACCATGCCGCAGGGGGGCTTCGGCAACCTGATCGCCCTGCCGCTGCAAGGCCGCCCACGGCGGGACGGCAACAGCGTCTTCCTGGACGAGGACTTCCGACCCCACGAGGACCAGTGGCGATTCCTGTCCCAGGTTCATCCGAGAGCGGCCTGATCGACGGCGGCCAAGTCCTCGGGCGGATCGGCGGGCGCTTCGGCCGCTGCCGGCGGAGCCTTCCCGAAGGTGAGCCCCAGGGCCTGCTCGCGAGCCTTGTCGGCGGCGATCTCGGCATCCACCTGCTCGGCGTCGAAGCCGCGCTCGGCGATGGTCTGGGTCCGGCTCTTGAGGCCCGCCTCGATCTGCTCGATCTCGGCGCGGGCGTCCTTCAGGGGATCGACCCATTCCCGGCGCGGCGGCAGCCAGGAGCAGGCGAGATAGTCGGCCCGGCGGGCCTCGTACCCGCATTGCGTTGCGCGGCCGGATGGGCGATACTGTGGGCATGGCAAGCCCTCGCAAGATCGATGCCCTGACCGAACCCTCGCCGGCCGAGATCGC
>JAMOBD010000168.1 GCA_039908345.1 Magnetospirillum sp. WYHS-4 | reverse complement strand
ACCGGCCCGTCCAGCAGTTCCGCCAGCCGGGCCCGCGCCGCCCGGCCGGCCTCGGGGCAGGGGCCGGTCAGTTCGGGGGCGTCGATGCCGGCCAGGCGTACCTTCTGCACCAAGTCCTGGTTCAGCCACAGGCGGATGCGGGCTTCGAAGGTATCGCCGTCGATGACCCGCAGAATCTCGGCCGCATAAGGACCCGGCAGGGTCTCGGCGACGGCCGGCATGGCCCACAACAAAGCCGCCAGCAAAGCTCGATACATGTCCATCCCCCGCCCAGGGGCGGGACGGGGACGGGAAACGGGCCGGGGGGCATGGGGTGCCGATCCGGCCCGCCCCACCCCCGTCCTAACCCGTGGCCATGCCAAATCCGGCGCGGCCCGAGGGCGGCGCTTGGGAAAAGGAAGGGCTTGGGCTAAAGTCATGAATAGCCATGACTACCTCCGATGAAGGTCAGTTATGGTCAGGGCCGGCGGCGGTGTTGTAGCACCCCGTCGGCCCGCTTCCGCGACAACGGACGGACGCCCCGGCAGTATAGCCCGAAACCTTGCGGGGCACCATCGCAAAAGGCGCAGAAACCCGCCCGGAACCCGCCTTTCCCCACCATGCCCGCCGCGCCCCGTCAAGGGAATGGGCCACGGATGGACACGGATGAGCGTTTCCCGCTCTTTCGCATCGGTGTCCATCCGTGTCCATCCGTGGCAAGAATTCTTGATTGACTGCGCCCGCCCCGCCAGCTTCTTTTCCCTGGATGGCCCGGTGGGGCCGGGGCGGCGCAACGATCCGCGGGACGTCATCAAGGTGCAGTCCCTGCTGGGCAATGGGGACCTGGGGTCCTTCGGGCGCTACCAGGGGCCGCAGGGGACCCTCCAGGACGAAGACGTGGACGGCATCAAGTCCTGGCAGAGCCGCAACCGCCTCCGTGTGGACGGAGTTCTTAATCCGGGCGGGGAGACCATCCGCTCGCTGCGCAAGTCCATGGCGGCTTGGGCGACGAAAAGCTGGTCTGGCGCCAGCCCTTCCTGAAGGTCGGCGGCGACGGCAAGGGCCTGCCCGAGGTGCCCGGCGAGGACAACATTCACATCGCCAAGGCGGTGGACGGCCCGCGAGATCCGCATGGAAGGCCCGACGGCCCTGGCGCGCACGGGCGACGATCCAGGGCTTGCAGGAAAGGGCGCCCGACCTGGCCGACACCTACCTGCGCCGCCTGCTTGGCCACGACCTGCCGGACGGCGCCCGCCGGGCCCTGATCGGCGATGCGGAACCGGAACGGATTCCGGTGGGCGTGCTGAAGGACGAATGGGAAAAGCGTCGCTCCTCCGACACCATGGATTGCACGCCGGAGAAGTGCGGCAACGACGCCCGTCCCCTCGGACCCGCCCGCGTCGACGATCCCGAGGACGAGGACCGCCAACGCCGCCTGGCCCATATCGAACGCCGCCGCGCCGAACGCGGCTCCGTCCCTGCCCTCTATGCGGACGGCGACGCGGGCGCCGACACCCTCGCCGGCGGGGCCGGGGACGACCGGCCGTCCGAAAACGGCGCCGCACCGAAGCGGGAAGCCGACAAGGATACCGAGGATCCGGTTCTGGTCCAGGCCCGTGACCTGCGTGACCTGCTTCGCAAGCCGGATCCCTTCAATCCTGAATACCGAAAGCGGTTG
>JAMOBD010000167.1 GCA_039908345.1 Magnetospirillum sp. WYHS-4 | reverse complement strand
TCCGGGACCGAAGGCGTGGCTTCCGTGGTGATTTCCGGCCTGCCCGAGGGTGCGGCGCTTTCGGCCGGCACGGACAACGGCGACGGCACCTGGACTCTGTCCGCCGACCAGCTTGAAGGTCTGACGGTAACTCCGCCGGCCGACTACAACGGCAGCTTCGATCTGACGGTGACCGCCACCTCGACCGATGGCGGCATCTCGACGGCGACCTTGGGGATCGACGTCGCGGCGGTGGCCGACGTGGCCGAAATCACGACGCCCGAGGCGGTGTCCGGCACTGGCGACGGGCCGATTTCGTTGGCGATCGGCACCAGCGTCACGGGAACCGAGGAAGTCGCCTCGGTGGTGATTTCCGGCGTTCCGGACGGCGCGACCCTGTCGGCGGGGACGGACAATGGCGACGGCACCTGGACTCTGTCCGCCGATCAACTCGAAGGCCTGACCGTCAATCCGCCGGCCGGTTCCTCGGCCGACTTCCAACTCGAGGTCGCGGTGACCACCACCGACGGGGGCGTATCGACGGCGACCGTCGACGTCAGCCTGGCGGCCGATGCCGAAACGCCCGATCTGGTGGCGGGTGGGGCCGCGGGCAACGAGGACGGCGCCATCGCTCTCGACATCTCGGCAACGCCCGATAACGGGTACGAATCCATTGCCTCGGTGACGATCGCGGGCGTGCCGGAGGGCGCAGCGCTCTCGGCGGGTACCGATAACGGCGACGGGACCTGGACTCTGTCCGCGGACCAGCTTGATGGCCTGACCATTACTCCCCCGGCCGATTACAGCGGCAGCTTCGACTTGCAGGTGACGGCGGTCTCCCAGGACGTTGACCCGGACACGGGCGACGTGGATACGGCGACCTCTACCACCAGCCTGACGGTGGACGTGGCGGCGGTTGCCGATGCGGCGGATCTTGACGTTGCGGACGCGACGGGGGCCGAGGACACGGCGATCGCGCTGAACATCTCGGCGGACGTTGCGGGCGGCGAGGACGTGGCTTCCGTGGTGATCGCGGGCGTTCCGGAAGGGGCGAGCCTGTCGGCGGGCACGGACAACGGGGACGGCACCTGGACGCTTTCGGCGGACCAGTTGGAAGG
>JAMOBD010000166.1 GCA_039908345.1 Magnetospirillum sp. WYHS-4 | reverse complement strand
GATAGCCAACCGCGCCGGACGGTTTTCCGGGTCATGCTGCCCATGATGGATCACGAATGACATGGCCACTCCATCCCCCACCATCCTGATCGCCGACGACGATGCCGCCATCCGGACCGTGCTGACGCAGGCTTTGGGCCGGGCCGGATTCGACGTGCGGACTACCGGCACGGCGTCCACCCTCTGGCAGTGGGTGAGCGAAGGGCAGGGAGATCTGGTCATCACCGACGTGGTGATGCCCGACGAGAACGGCCTCGACTTGGTGCCGCGCATCCGCAAGCTACGCCCCGAATTGCGAATCATCGTGATGAGCGCCCAAAGCACCCTGCTCACCGCGGTCAAGGCCACCGAGCGGGGCGCCTTCGAGTATCTACCCAAGCCCTTCGACCTGGGGGAACTCGTGGC
Source organism: Magnetospirillum sp. WYHS-4 (assembly GCA_039908345.1). Classification (NCBI taxonomy): domain Bacteria; kingdom Pseudomonadati; phylum Pseudomonadota; class Alphaproteobacteria; order Rhodospirillales; family Rhodospirillaceae; genus Magnetospirillum; species Magnetospirillum sp. WYHS-4. Next base: position 696 of record JAMOBD010000166.1, on the reverse strand, counting down.
CGTGGTGCGTCGCGCCCTGGAAGCCCCGAAGGGAGCAGGGGAAGGCGCAGCCACGGAAGTCCGGTCGCCGGAAGAAAAGCTGCCGCTGATTGGCCGTTCGCCAGCCATGCAGGAGATATACCGTACCCTGGCGCGGCTGATGAACACCGATTTGACCGTGATGATCGTCGGCGAGTCGGGCACCGGCAAGGAACTGGTGGCCCGCGCGCTGCACGACTACGGCAAGCGCCGCAACGGGCCCTTCGTCGCGGTCAACATGGCCGCCATCCCGCGCGAACTGATCGAAAGCGAGTTGTTCGGCCACGAGAAAGGCTCCTTCACCGGTGCCACTTCCCGCGCCGCCGGACGCTTCGAGCAGGCGGAGGGCGGCACCCTGTTCCTCGACGAGATCGGCGACATGCCGCCCGAGGCCCAGACCCGCCTGCTGCGCGTCCTTCAGGAAGGCGAATATACCACCGTGGGCGGACGCGTGCCGCTCAAGGCCAACGTGCGCATCGTGGCTGCCACCCATCGCGACCTGCGCCAGTTGATCCGCCACGGACTTTTCCGCGAGGATCTCTATTTCCGGCTCAACGTGGTTCCCATCCGCCTGCCGCCCTTGCGCGAGCGGACCGAAGACATCTCCGAACTGGTGCGCCACTTCCTGGCCCGGAGCGCCGAGCAGGGCCTGCCCTGGAAAATCATCGGCCCCGAAGC
>JAMOBD010000165.1 GCA_039908345.1 Magnetospirillum sp. WYHS-4 | reverse complement strand
TCCCGGCCGCGAAGGCCAGCACGAACAACGCCATTCCCAGGGTTCCATAGCCGGCGATCCAGGCTTCGACCGCCGCCGGGTCGAGGCGGTCGCGGAACGTGAAAGCCCAGGCCACGATGTCGGCAAGAGCGAGAATTCCCAGAATTCTGACGACCCGGCTTCCGTTCATGGCGTTCTCCCCAGGCTCGCAAGTCATTATTCAATTGAATTATTGAATAATGAGCCCCCAAAGGGGTGCTGTCAAGCTCAAGGAGGGCTTGACGCTATTTCGCCAACCGCAGATCGAGCAGGGTCTTGAGAATCTCGGGATCGTCCCACTCGCGCCCGCCGATGGCTTGCAGCACGATACGCCCTTGCGGATCGACCACGAAGGTGGAGGGCAGGCCCTTCATCGGCCAGGCATTGGCGACCCTGGAATCCTTGTCGACGAGAACGGGAAAGTGGATGCCGTGGTCGCCGACGAAGGTCCAGATCTTGTCCATGTTGCCGCCCACATGGACTGCCAGCATGACGACGCCGTGATCCTTCAGCTTGTCCCAGGCCCGCTGCATGGACGGGATCTCGGTGCGGCAAGGAGGGCACCAAGTGGCCCAGAAGTTGATGATCGCCACCTGGCCCTTGAAGGCCGACAGGCGCCAGTCCTTGCCGTCCAGGTCGGGCAGGGCGAAATCCGGCGCAGCCGGGGTTCCCGGTACCGGGTGCAGCGGCTGGCCGGCCGACGCAATGCCTGCGAACGACACGGCGAACAGAAAAGCGATCAGCGTCTTCCGCATTCCAGCCCCTCGATGCGCTTGGTGAAAGTCTTCCCTTCCTTCCGCCAGGCCAAGTCGGCCGAAAATGGCGTCCCCACCGGCAGCCCGAAAGCCACGTAGCCCCAGTTGTGGTCGGCGGCCCCGAAGGTCTGCTCGGTCGGGAACAGAGCCCAGCGGAAGGCCACCCGAGATTCCGTATCAAGGCCGCGCCGTTCCCAAAGCGCTTCCCAGTCCTCGCGGATCTTGAGCGGCTTCAGGCCATTCTTGGTCACGGAATTCCAGTCCCTGAGCCGGATTTCCACAGCCGGAGCCCCCAAGGCGTTCGCCGCGTTCCCCAGCGCCACCCTGAACAGGCAGCCGTCGCC
>JAMOBD010000164.1 GCA_039908345.1 Magnetospirillum sp. WYHS-4 | reverse complement strand
CCGCGGGCGATCTCGTCCAGGCCGCGGCGGAAATCGGCTAAGCGTTCTTCCAGGCTGGCGGCGGGCTTTGGGGCGTCTTCCGGTTCCGCCTTCCTTGCCGCCAGCACGCCCAGGGTCTGTCGCTCGGGCAAGGGGCCGCCCAGGATGGCCTGCTGCCGTTCGGGAGCCAGGCCGGACACCAGACGGCGCAGGAACAGGCCGCCCAGTTCCGGATCGGCCGCTTCCAGGCGCTGCGCCAGGTAGCGCCCGCGCGCCGCCGCCGTCAGCCCTTCCCGTGCCACCTCGCGGGCGGAAAAGCCGGCGAAGCCGGTGGGATCGGCGTAGTTCCGCAGCACCTCGACCGAACGGTCCAGGGCCGCCCGGTCTTCCGCCGGCACCTCCGGCAGGTCGCGGCCGTCGCCCTGGATCTTCGGCAGGGGCTGGCGCCAGGCGATCAGCCCCGGCCCGCCCGCCTTGAGATCGGTGTGGTGGTCTTCCACCTCCCGCTCGGTGGGGGCCTGGAAGCCCCTGAACCGGTCCTTGAAGTCGCGGCGCAGGCTGCGCACCGTCTCGCCGCCCGGCCGCAGGTAGCCGTCGATGCGCAGGCCATGGGCCCCCTGGTAGCCGCGGATGGTTTCGACGTCGTCCTCGCCCAGGAAGCCGGTGGGCCCCTGGAAGCGCTGGAAAGGCTTGTCGTTCCAGTTGGCCAGCACCGACTGCACCTTGGCGACGTCCTCCGGCTTGTTGGCCTGGCCCAGGCCGACGCCGTCGGCAAGGGAGAAGTAGCTGCGCGGGCGGGCCCGCCCGAAGAATCCGTTCTCGTCGTCGTCGTCTCCCAGATCGAGGAAGGAGCCGGGGCTTTCGTTCCGCCTTTCGTCGTCATCGTCCCGCCAAAAGAGACCCATGGCACGTTCTCCAAGTAAATGCTGGACCTATGTTCCCACGTATTCTCGCCTCTGGAAGGGCAGCCCCGGCCGTCGCCGGGGCCCCCTTTTGCCAGGAGCCATAGTCTGGAACAGGGACTGTGGTGGCGCGCAATGTCGAACATCGCGGAACATATGTCAATCATCAAAATGGAACATGAGGAACAAAAACCGATTGGCGAGGCGGAAGGGGACGGCGAAGGTGGGGGGCGGATTCGTG
>JAMOBD010000163.1 GCA_039908345.1 Magnetospirillum sp. WYHS-4 | reverse complement strand
TGCGCGAGGGCATCGCGCGGCACGGCATCCGCAACGGCGTTCTGATGACCATCGCGCCGACCGGCACCACCGCCATCTACTACGGCAACGTCTCGTCGGGGCTGGAGCCGACCTTCGGCTGGCGCTATTTCCGCAAGGTGCTGCGACCGGACGGAAGCCGCAAGGAGTTCCCGGTGGTCGATTTCGGCTTCGCCGCGTGGTGCCGACGTCACGGCCTGGATCCCGCCACCGCGCCGACGGACGGCCTGCCCGACCACATGGTCACCGCGCTCGAGCTGTCGGTCGAGGACCATCTGCGCACCCAGGCGGTGTGTCAGGCCCATGTCGACGCCAGCATCTCGAAGACCATCAACTGCCCGCCCGACATGAGCTGGGAGGCGTTCCAGGCCGTCTACCGCCTGGCCTGGGAACTGGACCAGGGCGGCGGGCCCGGCCTGCCGGCCGTGGAAGCCCTGCCCCGCCACGGCCGCCTGGTCTGGGCCGGCGATTTCCTTTCGCCCCTGGAACAGGTGGCCGAACGTGTCGCCGCTTTCGCCCGCGAGGGGCTGCGCGGCCACCTGCTGCAAATCCTCGATGCGGCCGAGGAGACCTTGCCCTACACGGGACGGGTGCTGTTCGAGGGCCCGGAGGGCGAGGGCGTCTTGCTGGCCGGCCGGGCCGAGGCCCTGCGCGAGGATTATGGCGACGCCCTGGCCCGCCATCGCCAAGGGCTGGCGGCCATCGCGGCGGCCTGGGGCTGGACCTTCGCCGTCCATCGCACCGACCGGGCGCCCGAAACAGCTCTTCTCGCCCTCCATCGGGTGCTGTCCGCATGATGTCCTTCGCCGCACCCTGGGCGCTGCTGGGACTGCTGGCCCTGCCGGTTCTCTGGTGGTGGCTGCGCCTGACGCCGCCGGCCCCCCGGCGGGTGGTCTTTCCGCCCTTGCGGCTGCTGCTGGGCCTCGCCTCCAGGCGCGAGACGGCGGACCGCATTCCCTTCTGGCTGCTGCTGCTGAGGCTCGTCCTGGTCGCCCTTCTGGTCCTGGGGGCGGCCCATCCGCTGCTGAACGCCCAGCCGGTCCTGCGCGGCCAGGGGCCGCTGGTGCTGGCGGTGGACGACGGCTGGGCGGCGGCGGCCGGCTGGGGC
>JAMOBD010000162.1 GCA_039908345.1 Magnetospirillum sp. WYHS-4 | reverse complement strand
TGGTTCGTGGCCACCGAGCGCCGCCGCCGCGCCGAGGGCATCCGGCCGCTCGCCGTCGAGGCCTGGGCCGAACTGGCCCTGCCGGTGGCCGGGGTGCCGTTCGGGCTCTACGGCCGCGCCGATCGCATCGATCTGTTGCCCGACGGCGGTCTGGCGGTGATCGACTACAAGACGGGCACGCCGCCGTCCTGGAAGGAGCTGCGCGCCGGCCTCGCGCCCCAGTTGTCCCTGGAAGGCGCCCTGGCGGCGGCCGGGGCCTTCGAGAAGGTCAAGCCAGGCAGGGTGGACCACTTGGTCTACTACCGCCTCTCGGGCGGGCGAATCGCCGGCGAGGAACGGATCCTGGCGGAAGGCGACACGTCCGATCTCTGCGCCCAGGCCTTGGAAGGACTTCGGCGCCGAGTGGCGGCCTTTCGCAACCCGGCGACGCCCTATCTGTCGCGCCTGCGCCCCAAGTTCGCCAACCGGCCGGGCGATTACGACCACTTGGCGCGGGTGGCCGAATGGTCCGCGGGCGGCGAGGAGGGTGAGGAATGAGCCGGCGCACCGCCACCCAGCTGCTGGCCGCCGATCCCTTCCAGTCGGTCTGGGTGTCGGCCAACGCGGGCACCGGCAAGACCCAGGTGCTGGTGGACCGCATCGCCCGCCTTCTGCTGGCCGGCACGGCGCCGCACCGCATTCTTTGCCTGACCTTCACCAAGGCCGCCGCCGCCGAGATGGCCGACCGCCTGGCCCGCCGCTTAGGCGCCTGGGCCTTGGCCGACGATGCTCGGCTGGCGGCCGACCTGGGCGAACTGCTGGGGCCGGGTGCCGAGGCCGACCTGGCCCGCGCGCGTCGGCTGTTCGCCCAGTGCCTGGACGTGCCGGGTGGTCTCAAGATCCAGACCATCCACGCCTTCTGCGAGTCGCTGCTGTCGCGCTTCCCTCTGGAAGCCGGAGTATCGCCTCACTTCGCGGTGATGGATGAACGCACGGCCGCCGAACTGCTCAAGGACGCCCGCGACCGGGTGATCGCCGATTCGGCCACGGAAGCGGCCATGGAACGGCTGGCCGCCCTGGTCGATGAGATGCAATTCGACGGCGTGCTGCGCGAGCTGCTGGCCGGGCGCGGCAAGCTGGCCCGGCTGCTCGATCGCCATGGCGGTCCGGCAGGCCTGGCGGCCGCCGCCTACCGCGCGCTGGG
>JAMOBD010000161.1 GCA_039908345.1 Magnetospirillum sp. WYHS-4 | reverse complement strand
CCCCGGCCAGGTAGCGCGCCGCCAGGAAGGCCACGGTGGCCCCCAGGGTGGCGCCGGCCAGATTGTGGAGGGTGCCCAGGACCGGGCCGAACAGCGCCCCACCCGCCAGGGCGAACAGGGTGCCGGGCAGGAACAGCACGGTCCCGGCCGCGAAGGCCAGCACGAACAACGCCGATCCCAGGGCACCATAGCCGGCGATCCAGGCTTCGACCGCAGCCGGGTCGAGGCGGTCGCGGAACGTGAAAGCCCAGCCCACGATGCCGGCAAGAGCGAGAATTCCCAGAATTCTGACGACCCGGCTTCCGTTCATGGCGTTCTCCCCAGGCTCGTGCGTCATTATTCAATTGACTTATTGAATAATGAGCGGACCAAGGGCTGCTGTCAAGCTCGAGAAGGGCTTGGCGCAGGGCCATCCGGGTGAACGGTGGAGGCGCGACGGAAGGACAAAGGAGGTTGGAGCTTGACGCTATTTCGCCGACCGCAGGTCGAGCAGGGTCTTGAGGATCTCGGGATCGTCCCATTCGCGCCCGCCGATGGCCTGAAGCACGATGCGCCCTTGGGGATCGACCACGAAGGTGGACGGCAGGCCTTTCATGGGCCAGGCATTGGCGACCCTGGAATCCTTGTCGACGAGAACGGGAAAGCGGACGCCGTGGTCGCCGACGAAGGTCCAGATCTTGTCCATGTTGCCGCCCACGTGGACTGCCAGCATGACGACGCCGTGATCCTTCAGCTTGTCCCAGGCCCGCTGCATGGACGGGATCTCGGTACGGCAGGGAGGGCACCAGGTGGCCCAGAAGTTGACGATCGCCACCCGGCCCTTGAAGGCCGACAGGCGCCAGTCCTTGCCGTCCAGGTCGGGTAGGGCGAAATCCGGCGCGGCCGGGGTTCCCGGTACCGGGTGCAGCGGCTGGCCGGCAGACGCAATGCCCGTGAACGACACGGCGAACAGAAAAGCGATCAGCGTCTTCCGCATTCCAGCCCCTCGATGCGCTTGGTGAAAGTCTTCCCTTCCTTCCGCCAAGCCAGGTCGGCCGCGAACGGCGTCCCCACCGGCAGCCCGAAAGCCACGTAGCCCCAGTTGTGGTCGGCGGCCCCGAAGGTCTGCTCGGTCGGGAACAGGGACCAGCGGAAGGCCACCCGAGATTCCGTATCAAGGCCGCGCCGTTCCCAAAGCGCTTCCCAG
>JAMOBD010000160.1 GCA_039908345.1 Magnetospirillum sp. WYHS-4 | reverse complement strand
ATATCCCCGAGCGCATCGCCTATGCCCGCGAGCCGCGCAAGCTGCCGGTGGTGTTGAGCGCCGACGAGGTGGTGCGGTTCCTGGAGGCGGTGCCCAGCCTGAAGAACCGCACCGCGCTGCTCGAGGAGGTCGATCCCGAAGCCTTCCTCGCAGACAAGGCTTACTGCCCTACTTGCCAGTTCCGATGATGAACATTTCAGATCCGAATTCCGAAAGCGTCTCGTCAAGAGTACGAATCACTATCGCATGACGGCAATCCGGCGATTGAGATAGCGTATTCCTCCGCCTATGGCCCGATGGATGATCCATTGCCCATCCGCTGAACACGCTTCGACGATTTCCCCTTGTTTCGTAAGATGGGTCAGTCGGCGGGTTTGCAGATCGAAGTAGAAGAGACCGGCTACTCGGTGATGCGACGCTGGCCGGTCTTGATCTCGACCGAGACCGACATGCCGGGCTGCAGGGGCACCTCCTTGCCGTCGATGGTCATGATCTTCCTCGCGAGCGTGACGCGGGTCGGATAGATCAGACCCTGCTTCTCGTCCTGCACCGAGTCCGCCGAGACCTGGCGCAGCGTCCCCTCGATGGTGCCATAGCGGGTGAAGTTGAAGCTCTCCACCTTGACCTCGGCGATCTGACCGTCCTTGACGAAGCCGATGTCCTTGTTGAGCACCTGGGCCTCGACCTCCAGGTCGGAATCCTTGGGCACGATGTCCATCAGCTTCTGGGCCGGGGTGACCACGCCGCCCTCGGTATGGACCTCGAGCTTGAGCACCGTGCCGTCCACCGGGGAGGCCAGGGTCTGCTGGCGGTTGCGCTCGCGGGCCTTCCTGAGCTCCTGCTCCAGGCTGGATGCCTTGGTGCGCGTCTCGGTGAGGCGGGAGAGCGTGTCGCGCTGGAACTCCGCCTCCATCTGGGCACGGCGCGCCTTGGAGGCCATGATGTTCGCCCTGGCCTCCGCAACCTTGCGCTTCTGACCTATACCTTTCCCCAGTTCCTCCCGTCGTATTACAATGCGAGCGATCCGAATTTTGCCAACTTCGCCCCTTTCTCCGCCGATCAGCAGGCGAGCGTCAGACCCAACTTGAACAGTGGAGGGGCGTTTTGGGAGAGGCCCCTATTGAAAATATTGGGTTTTTTGGCCTGAAATCCGGACCTGGCGAAAAATGTAGTGGAACATTTTCTCTGTCG
>JAMOBD010000159.1 GCA_039908345.1 Magnetospirillum sp. WYHS-4 | reverse complement strand
ATGCCACCCCAAACCGGATATCTGAAACTATCGGCAAGCCGAAACTTGACAGCCTTGCCCCCAGCGACGCCCAGAAAAGAGCCGGCACGTGGGCCCCATACCCATCGGAAAAATATCCGACAGGACTATAACCGAATAAGCAATGTTTGAAAATGTGGTTAGCATCCCGCGCCGGATAGGTGACCGCCTTGCTCTTGCATCCGGGATCGATCCATGGCTCACTCCAGACAGGATCACGGTGCCGGGGCCTGAGGAGTTGGCCTCGGCGCCAAGGTACGGGCAAGGAGGGTGACCATGGCGATAACCACTGCGGCCGGTACGGGGGCTTGCCCCGCAATGGGGGCCGGAGGGAACGGCGGCGGCGTCGCCGGCAAGACCCTCGTAGGGGAAATCGAGCGCGAGGTCGGCGGCGCCAAGATCGGCGGCGCCAAGGCCGTGGCGGTGGGCAAAACCACGACGGTGGGCAAGTCGGCCGCGACGATCGCCGGCAAGGCCGCGACCGTGACGGCCGGGGCCAACGGGGGCACCGCCGTATTGACCAAGGGCGCGATCGCCACCGGAGGCACGATCTGGACGGGGAAGGGCCTGAGCCTCGGGTTGGGACTGGGGCTCGGGGTCTGGGGGCCCATTCTTCTCGGCGCCGTCAGCGCCGCGGCGATTTATGGGTACGTCCGAAGCCGCAAGGTTGAGGCCACCGGGGAAGACGCCGACTAGAAACCGCTCGAGGCCCGGACTCCAATTTCAGGGCACGACGTATTGCGACGAGGATACGAAAATGAATTCTTACACCCTTCGCGGCGGGAAAACCCTGCGGTCGCGGTTTCTGGCGGGGTTGAGCTATCTCGGCATCTTTTGTTTCGTCCCGCTATTCGTCAACAAGTCCGACGAGTACGTCTACTTCCACGCCAAGCAGGGACTGGTGATCTGGGTACTGACCGTGCTGGCGATGTCGACGTTTTACCTGCCGGGTATCGGGCATGTGGTTTTTAGCGTGGCGATTAAAGTCTTGCTGGCCTTGTCCGTGCTGGGGTTGATTTCCGTGTCGCTGAGGAAGGCCTGGAAGTTGCCGATGGTCAGCAACGTGGCGGCGCTGATCTGATCGGCTGTCGTGGAGGAAGGCCAATACGGGAAACACCGTCCGTCCGATACCTTTTTTCCGGGCTTTCGGGGGGGGGGGGGGGGGGGGGGTGGTTAG
>JAMOBD010000158.1 GCA_039908345.1 Magnetospirillum sp. WYHS-4 | reverse complement strand
ACGACAGAGAAAATGTTCCACTACATTTTTCGCCAGGTCCGGATTTCAGGCCAAAAAACCCAATATTTTCAATAGGGGCCTCTCCCAAAACGCCCCTCCACTGTTCAAGTTGGGTATGACTTGGCCATACCGCAACTACGCCCCGTACTATTGCTGACTCGGTGACATCCACGCCCTCATGCCATTGTGGCACGAGAATTGGAAATGCTTGAGCGCCGGCTCCTCGGGATTGTATTGAATAACTCTTTGTTTACAAATTGTTAGCTTTGTTGCGGCGAGTGGCATATGGCTTGCAATGATTAAAACAAAATGTCGGCGGGCGCGACAGCCAAGGGTGTTGCCAATAGGGGCACGCGTCGACGAAGGGATTGCTCGGGAATGTCACAGGGAAGAATATCCGTGCCAAGATCGCTCGGTGGGCGTGGGCCCCAGCGGGGCCGTACTGTTCCAGCATTTCCAATCATATCGGTTTCGGTGGGGCCTGAGCCAGCGTCCCGTCTCCGGCAAAGCGGCGGGATGCGAGGTTTCGCGACGCCCTTCCGCCGGGGACGGGCGTTCGCCTCGGTCTCCGGTGGCGGTCGAATGTGCTCCGGCCGCAAGGGATTCCTCGGGAATGGTGCATTCCAGGGGATTGTTGGGTGCCGTTAGGTCCGGAAAGCGGTTCTGGCGGCATTCTTGTTTATTAACAGAGTCTTGGGAGGTATCTGATGAGGGAATTCGTGAAGCTGGCTGGTGTTTGCGCCGTTGTCGCTCTGATGGCTGCGGCTGACGCCTCGGCGGCTGGCATGTCTGGTATGTCGGGCATGGGCGGCATGGGCGGCATGTCTGGTATGTCCGGCATGGGCGGTATGTCCGGTATGTCCGGTATGGGCGGCATGGGCGGCATGTCTGGTATGTCCGGCATGGGCGGCATGTCTGGTATGTCCGGCATGGGCGGCATGGGCGGCATGTCCGGCATGGGCGGCATGGGCGGCATGTCTGGTATGTCCGGCATGGGCGGCATGGGCGGCATGGGCGGCATGTCTGGTATGTCCGGCATGGGCGGCATGGGCGGCATGTCCGGCATGTCCGGCATGGGCGGCATGGGCGGCATGTCCGGCATGTCCGGCATGGGCGGCATGGGCGGCATGTCTGGTATGTCCGGCATGGGCGGCATGGGCGGCATGTCTGGTATGTCCGGCATGGGCGGCATGGGCGGCATGTCTGGTATGTCCGGCAT
>JAMOBD010000157.1 GCA_039908345.1 Magnetospirillum sp. WYHS-4 | reverse complement strand
CCGCCGATGCGGTGGAAGACCTGTTCCTGCAGGACGCGGACGATACGGCCCTGGGTCTCGAGGGGCATGTCGGCGACTTCGTCGAGGAACAGGGTGCCCATATGGGCCGTCTCGAAGGTCCCGACCTTGCGCGGCACGGCACCGTCGCCGCTTTCCGTGCCGAACAGTTCCTCTTCTACCTTTTCCGGGTCCATGGTGGCACAGTTGAGCACCACGAAGGGGCCATCGGCACGTCGGGAACGGTCGTGCAACATGCGACCGACTGGCGCACCTGGGCGATGGTCTGCGAGCGGCCGATCAGGTCGGTCTCGATGGCTGTGGCGGCACGGGCCCTCAGTTCCTCGTTTTCGCGCCGCAGCCTCGCCGTTTCGATGGCGCGGTCGACCACCAGCAGCAGCCGGTCCGCCTTGAAGGGCTTCTCGACGAACTCGTAAGCTCCCAGCTTGATGGCCAACACGGCGGTCTCGATGGTGCCGTGGCCGCTCATCATGACGACCGGGACGGTCGGATGGGCCGCCTTGACGGCCTTCAGGATACCGAGACCGTCCAGCTTGCTCCCCTGCAGCCAGATGTCGAGCAACACCAAGCTGGGCGGCCGGCCGTTGACGCTGCCGAGCGCGGTATCGGAATCGCCCGCCTCGCGGGTCTCATAGCCCTCGTCCTCCAGGATGCCCGCCGTGAGCGCCCGGATGTCGGCTTCGTCGTCGACGATGAGAATTTCGTGAGCCATGGCCGAATTGCCGTTGTCAGGAAGGAAGGATGCTCGTCGCCACCATCATGGGGTCTTGGATTTCGCCGTCGCCGGCCTTGTTTTCCGCGCCCTCGTCATCCCCGGGGCGGAAGACCATGATGACCCTCGCCCCACCCCCGTCTCGATCATCGAGAAGTAAGCTACCATTGTGGTCTTCCATGATTTTCTTGACGATTGCAAGCCCCAGGCCCGTCCCCTTGGCGCGGGTGGTGACGTAGGGCTCGGTCAGCCGGTGCCGGTCTTCCTTGGGAAGCCCACGTCCGTTGTCTTCGATGACCACGGCGATCCTGCGGTCCGCAAGGTCCGGCGTACCGTCCTCGATCGACAGCCGAATGGTGCCGGGCGCGAGCGTCTCTCCCGCCGCTTCCCGCCCGGTGATGGATTCGGCGGCATTCTTCAGCAGGTTGGTCAAGGCTTGGCCGATCTGGCGACTGTCGCAACGCAGGCGCACCGCCGCGTCGGGAATCTCGACCGCGTAGTTGATTTCCGGATGGCGATTACGTTCCAGGAATACGGCTTGGCGGCAAAGGTCGGACAGATTCTCCGGTCGCAGGGTGGCTTGGGGCATGCGGGCAAAGGCGGAAAATTCGTCCACCATGCGGCCGATATCGCCCACTTGGCGGATGATGGTGTCGGTGCAGGTGGAGAAGGTTTCCGGGTCGGCGGTTATCTGCTTGAGGTACTTGCGCTTCAGGCGTTCGGCGGCCAGTTGGATGGGAGTCAGGGGGTTCTTGATCTC
>JAMOBD010000156.1 GCA_039908345.1 Magnetospirillum sp. WYHS-4 | reverse complement strand
CGCTTCTCCAGGTCGGCCAGTTGCTGGACGCGGGTCGCCACCTGACTGGCGATGTCCGGGCCCTTGAAGCCCTCCCGCAGGTCGTTGACGAACCCGGTGAGGCCCCGGAGGGTCGCCTGTCCCCCGAGACCGAGCGGAAGGTGGCCAGAACCGAGGAGGCATCCATCACCCCCTCGGCGGTGACCATGGTGCTGGCCTCCATGGCGTCGGCGAGGTCGTTGAGTTCCTGGCCGGTCAGGCCCGAGGCATGGCCGGTGGCCTTGAGGACGGCTTCGAGGCGCAGGAGCGACTGCTGGGCCGTCTCCATTTCGTGCAGCCCCTGGCCCATGGCCGCCGCCAGTCCGCCGAGCGCCGTCCCGGCCGCCAGTCCGGCGGGACCCAGGCGCAGCATGGCCGAGCCGACGCCCCCCAGGTGGCCGGCGAAGCCTTCCAGATGCACGCGGGCCGCCGAGGTCACCTCGTTGATGGCCAGCAGCCCCTTGGAGGCGGGCTTGGATGCCTGCTCGATGCGGGCCAGGGCCTTGGCGCCGTCCTCGCCCAGTTGCATGAGGGCGCGGCGCACCACCTCGCCGTCCTTGACGGCCAGGCGGATGGCGAGAGTCCTGTCGCTCATGGCTCGGAGGTTTCCTTGCGCAGCTTGGCGAGGCCTTCCAGCAGGCCGGCCTCGGCATCGGGCAGCAGCTCGGCGACGGCGGCGGTGTCGTAGCCGAGGGCTTCGGCCATTTTCAGGGCAACGGTCAAGTCGATGCCGAGCACGGAACCGCCTGGGGCAAAGCGTAGCTGCCCGGCGAGGCGCAGCAGCAGATCCCAGGCCTGCCAGCCGGCCTCGGTCAGGGGCTCGTGTTGGCGATAAGGGCATTCGGCGCCGCAGCCGCCTCCGCAGGCCTTGCAGTATCCTGGGCCCCCGCCGAAGTGCCACGCGGCGCGGGCCCGGATGCGTTTCCCTCGGCGGCCTTCTCCTCCAGGGGAGCGAGGTAGCGGTGATAGAAAAGGGCGGCCAGCAGGGGCTGCTGGTCCACGAAAGCCGCCACCGTCTCCTCGGACACGGGTCCCTCGACGCCCTGCCAGTCGATGACGGCATAGAGGGAGAGGCCCTTGATCATCAGGGCGCGCATCAGGCCCCGGCGGACGGCCTCGGCGGCGGGATCGAGGCCTTCCGCGCCGGCCCTGTGCTCGGCCCAGTCCTCGTAGACCTTCTCGGCCTGGGCCTGAATCATGGCGTAGGCGGGCGTGGTCAGGGGCCGGACCTTGACCCGTACCCCCTCGGCCAGATCGAGCCATTGAGGCTCACGCTGTCCCAGCTTGAT
>JAMOBD010000155.1 GCA_039908345.1 Magnetospirillum sp. WYHS-4 | reverse complement strand
GGACACCTCCGGAAACCCGCTTGCAGGAGCCGCGTAGCGGCAGATTCCGGTCCAGGAATGTGTCTGCCGCTCCCACCGAAGTCGTTTCGGCAGCTTGATTGCCCCGCCAGGGGCGACGATTGGCCGGTTTTCCGGCCCCTGGGCGTCAGGCGGGCGCACTTCTCGTGTCCAACCAGCACCAGCGCTTCATGTTGTAGGCCATCGCCGCGAATGTGATCGCGCTTTCGGCGCGGACCAGGCCGATGGTCCTCACCGCGAGTCGCATCGGCCCCTTCAGGACGGCGAAAGGGTGCTCGACCCGGGAGCGCACCGCCGACTTCCGCGCGTTGGCCTGAGACGTCCGTTTCGACATCGGCTTGCCCTTCGGTTTCTTCACGTGGATCCGGCTGACCTTCCCGATGCCGCGCAGGTAGTCCTCGTTGGCCCTGGAGCGGTAGGCGGTGTCGGCCCAGACCTCCGACGCCGTGTTGTTGGGGTCGATGAGCCCTTCGCGCAGGCGGGCGCCATCATGGGCGGCGGCGTCGGTGACGAGGTGGCGCCGGATCACGCCGTGGCGACGGTCGATGGAAATGTGCGCCTTGTAGCCGAACGTCGGAATGGCGATGTCGGGCCGCTCCGTGCCGTCGGGCGCGGGCTTCGCCTTGGAGAACTTCACCGTCCAACGCGCGTCCACGTCCTTCTGGCGCGCCTTCGCCGGCTTCTCCGGCCAGATTTCCCGCGCCGCCTTGCCCGCCTTGATCTGCTCCTTCTCGCCGTCGGTGTTGCGCTGGCGCGGCGTGCTGACCAGCGTCGCGTCGATGATCTGGCCGGACATGGGAAGGTAGCCCGCCTCGGTGATGGCCCGGTCGAGGCGCCCGAACAGGGCGTCCAAGGCCTTGGCGGTGATCAGCGCCTCGCGAAAATCCCACAGCGTGTTGGCGTCGGGCACGGCATCGCCAGGACCAAGGCCGCAGAACCGCATCCAGCTCAGCCGATCACGCACCAGGTACTCCGTCTGGTCCAGGGACAGTCCGTGCAGCGCCTGGAGCACCAGCATCCGGAACTTGAGCACGGCGTCGAAGGGCGGCCGTCCGCCCTTGCCGGCGTCGCGCGGACCCAGGGCCTCATCCAGGACCGGGCGGAACATCTCGAAGTCCACCGTCGCCGAGAGCTTCTCCAGCGGATCGCCCTGGCGGGACAGTTCCTGAAGCCGGTGCTCCACGTCCCAGAACCCCCGCTGACCCCTCATTCCGATGCTCCCGCTCTCGGTCAACCTGCCGCTATCGAATCACGTCAGGGCGCGGAGGTCACGGGGTTTCCGGAGGTGTCCA
>JAMOBD010000154.1 GCA_039908345.1 Magnetospirillum sp. WYHS-4 | reverse complement strand
CTGGAAGCCCAGAAGGCCCAGGTCGCCAAGCTGGAAAGCGGCAGCCGGCCGGAAGAAATCGACCAGGCCCAGGCCGAAGTCGCCCAGGCGGAAGCGACGGCCGTCAACGCCCGTTCCACCTTCGAACGAGTGGAGACCCTGGCGAAGAAGAGCGACGCTTCGCAGCAGGCCCTGGACAACGCCCGGTCCAGCCTGCGTCAGGCCGAAGCCCGCCTGATCCAGGCCCGCAAGGCCCATACCCTCGCCGTCCTGGGACCGCGCAAGGAAGACCTGGAAGCGGCCCGCGCCCAGGTGCGGGCCGACGAGGCGACGCTGTCCATCGCCCGGAAGCGTCTGGCCGACACCGAACTGCGCGCCCCGTCGGACGGCATCGTCCAGACCCGCATCCACGAGGCGGGCGCCGTGCTGTTGCCCAATTCGCCGGCCTATGTCCTGGCTTTGGTTCAGCCGCTCTGGGTGCGGGCCTTCGTCGACGAACCGCGACTGGGCCTAGTCACGCCGGGCATGAAGGCCGCCGTCGGCCGGGACGGCGGCGGCGAACCCCACGGCGGTCAAGTCGGCTTCATCTCGCCGACGGCCGAATTCACCCCCAAGAACGTCGAAACGCCGGAACTCCGCACCGGCCTGGTCTACCGCCTGCGCATTGTCCTCGACGGGCCGGCCGACGACCTGCGCCAGGGCATGCCGGTTACCGTCAAGCTCACGCCGTGACCGAGCCTCTGGTGCGCATCGACGGGCTGAGCCGGCGCTTCGGCACCACCTTGGCCCTGGACCGGGTGGCGGCCGACATTCCGGCCGGCCGGGTGACTGGCCTCGTGGGGCCGGACGGGGCCGGCAAGACCACCTTGATCCGTCTGCTGGCCGGGCTTCTGCTGCCTGACGGGGGGGACCTTTCGGTCTGTGGGCTCGATCCGGTCCGGGAGGCCGACCGCTTGCACGAGGCGGTGGGCTACATGCCCCAGCGTTTCGGCCTCTACGAGGATCTGACGGTGGGCGAGAACATGGCTTTGCACGCCGACCTCCGGGGCGTCACGGGGGCGGAACGCAAGGCGGCATTCGCCCGCCTGGAACGCTTCACCGGCCTGGGGCCCTTCATGGACCGTCTGGCCGGGCGGCTGTCGGGTGGGATGAAGCAGAAGCTGGGCCTGGCCTGCGCCCTCATCAAGGTGCCCCGGCTGCTGTTGCTGGACGAACCCAGCGTCGGTGTCGATCCCATGTCGCGCCGGGAACTCTGGCGCATGGTCCAGGAACTGGTGGGGCAGGGGATCGGCGTGCTCTGGAGTACCGCCTACCTTGACGAGGCGGAACGCTGCGACGGCATGCT
>JAMOBD010000153.1 GCA_039908345.1 Magnetospirillum sp. WYHS-4 | reverse complement strand
CAGCACCAGGTAGAAGGTGAGCGTCCCCGGCGTGTGCAGCGACGGAAAGGCGGGCTGGGTGCCGAGGAAGCCCACGTAAGGCTCGACGAAGGGCAACAGCCAGGGAATGGCCCACCACAGCACGGTCACGCAGGCCACCAGGATGGACAGCCGCCGCCGGGTGTAGGGATTGTGCTCGGCCCGGATGCGCCAGATGCCGAAGGCCAGGATGATGGCGTATTCGGTATAGCGGTTGAACCAGATGGGGCTGTCCCACCAGAACAGATAGGACTCGTTCAACCACCCCAGGAAGGCCCAGGCGAAGGCGGCGAGCGCCAGGCCCCGGACCCACAGGGGATAGGAGCCGGCCAGGGAGCGCTGCTTGCCGGCCGGCAGCGCCTTGACCTTGAAGTCGCGAGGGCCTTTCTTGATCGCGGCGGCAACGGCGGTCATGACGCCAACTCCTCCATGAATTTCTCCTCCACCGCCTCCAAGGCCGCGAGGAGTTCTTCCGGCAGGGCATGGCCGCCCCGCGCCAGCCCGGCATGGAGTTCGTCGGCCGTGAGGATCACGCCGTCACCGGGCACGAGGGAAACGCCGTTCACGGTGAGGGCCGGAGCCTCCGGACCCAAAAGGATTTCCGTCGTGGCGCCCAGGGTGGCGGCCAAAGCCTCGGCGAAGGCGAAATAGAGGCGGCAGCGGCCGCCCGGCGGCTCCTTGGCGATCACCGCGATGTGGAGCCGGCCGTTCATGGCCCCTCCTCCACCGGCAGTCCCCTCTTCCCCCATTCCACCATGCCTCCGGCCACCAGGCGCACGCCGGAGAAGCCCTCGGCCTTCAGCATCTCCACCGCCTTGGCCGAGCGCTTGTCGGTGCGGCAGAGGACGGCCACCGTCTTGCCGCGCCAGCCCTCCAGTTCGCCCAGGCGGGCCGCCAATTCGGGCAGCGGGATGTTGCGGGAGGCGGGCACATGGCCGCCCGCGAAGTCCGGGGCATCGCGCACGTCCAGCACCAGCATGGCCTCGCCGGGCTTGAGGTCGGCCAGATCCAAGGCCGGTTCGCGGCGCAGGGCCTTGGCGAGGCGCGGCAGGAACAGGGCGGCCGCCAGCAGCCCCAGCGCGATGGCACCGTCGTGGATCATCCCCTCGCCGCCCGCCAGGGCCTCTCGGCCGGCATGCCCGAGATAGGTATAGGCAAGCGCGCCGGGGATCATGCAGACGGCGGTGGCCGCCACATAGGCCCCGAAGGAGATGCGGGTCAGCCCCAGGGCGTAGTTGAGCAGATTGAAGGGGAACAGCGGCACCAGCCGGGTGAAGGCGACGAACCGCCAGCCTTCCGCCTCGACGCCCGCCACCAGCCGCCCCAGGCGGGAGCCCGCCCGCCCGGCCACCCAGTCCCCGGCCAGGTA
>JAMOBD010000152.1 GCA_039908345.1 Magnetospirillum sp. WYHS-4 | reverse complement strand
GCGAAGGCAGGTGGAATGATCGTGGGAAAGACCGTTCCCGGCCTCTGGGGGAAGGTCAGCGGCACCGTCATCGGGGCCGGCGACAAGGTCGCGAAGCAAGCCGCCGAGGAGAAGCGGGCTGAGACCGCCTCCGTAATGGACGAACTCCAACGTCGCCACAAGGCGGCGACCGGCTCGGGGAATATCGCCGAGGCCCGGCGGATCGAGGGCATCCTGGGCGGGATCGTCATCCGCAACCGCCGGTGAGAGCGGGGCGGGTCTAATCCCACCGGCTGCTCGGCCTGGAGACCAGGGGCTTCAGCCAGGAGCCCCGCGGTCTCCAGGCCTCGGCCCGCCGCCGGGCCTCGGCGCGATCTTCTTCCGTCATCCGGATCCGGCCCAGAGTTTTCAGAATGATTTCATCCGTCCGCCCGGAACGGCCGGCGACGATCACCCATTTCAGGCCCTCGACAGCGTCACGTGGCACCACCTTTCCTTCAAGCAGGAACTGCGCCACCGATAACTGCGACGCCCATCCGCCCCTTTCCGCCGCTTCGAGGAACCATTCGAACTCCTTCATGGGGTCCTTCGGTACACGCTCATCCAGCCCATAGGCGTAGACCAAGCCGATCGCCGAATAGGCTTGGGGCATCCCCTGGTCCGCCGCCTTGCGGTACCATGCGATGGCCTTCGCGGCATCCCTGCGCATGCCGTCGCCCCTGGCATAGCGTTCCCCCATCTCGTACTGGGCTTCCGCCAGGCCCTGGGCGGCCGCCTTCTCGAACCAATGCACAGCGAGGGATAGCACAGGCTTGCCGTCCGGGGGATAGGCGAACCAAAGTCCAAGACCGTATTGCCCCCAGGCGTTTCCTTGCTGCGCGGCCGCCTTGAACCAATCGTGGGCATCGGAGAAGCTCGCCTCGATGCCCCTTCCGTTCCACAGACTATCTCCCAGCGCCACCTGTCCCAGGGCATGCCCCTGCTCCGCCGCCTTGCGATACCACGCGGCGGCGGCGGCTTCATCCTTGGGGACAGCCTCGCCCTCGTCGTGAAGCCGCCCGACCCGGTATTGCGCCTCGGCATGGCCGGTTTCGGCCAAAGGCAGCCAGACGGCCAGGGCCCGCTTGTGGTCCTTGGCTGCGTAGGCGGCCATTCCATCCCGGAAGGCGGCCTCCGCCGCCGGATCGGCCCGAAGCGTCCCGACGGCAAGAAACAGGACCAGAAGCGAGGCAAGCCAAATACGCATGCGCCAATCCTGCCACCCGCATGGGGACGGGGCAAGGGCGGCGCGATCAGGGGCGGCAGGATTTCCCCCGCCCGGCCGGCACCGCGTGGCCTTCGGCGAGCAGGCGGGCGGCGAGGTCGGTGCCGTCGCCAAGGACCACCTCGGCCACCACCCGGCCGTGATACTTGTCGGGCCGGACCGCC
>JAMOBD010000151.1 GCA_039908345.1 Magnetospirillum sp. WYHS-4 | reverse complement strand
CCTATGGGCCCAGGCCGGTGCGGTGGCCAGGACGAGGAGAAGCAGGGCCGCGATCCCGGTCTTGCCCATGGCGGTAGGAGCCTCCGTTGAAATCGTCATACTGTTTCCGCGAGTATAGGAAGGCTCCGCAAGACCGGTCAACGCTGGTATAGTGCCGACAGGCTGGAAGAAGGACCCTCCCCGTGCCCCATACCATCGCCCTGGTGGACGACGATCAGAACATCATCGCCTCGGTTTCCATGGCCCTGGAAGCGGAAGGCTTCAAGGTGCGCGCCTACGGCGACGGCGAACAGGCCCTCGAAGGGCTGCGCCGCAATCCGCCGGACTTGGCGGTGCTGGACATCAAGATGCCGCGCATGGACGGGCTGGAGGTTCTGAAGCGTCTGCGCAAGGAAACCGACCTGCCGGTGATCTTCCTGACGTCCAAGGACGACGAAATCGACGAGATGCTGGGCCTGCGCACCGGGGCCGACGATTACATCACCAAGCCCTTCTCGCAGCGCCTGCTGATCGAACGCATCCGGGCCATCCTGCGCCGCCGCGACAAGACCAAGGGCTCCAAGGAAGCGGAAGCCGCCGTGGTGCGTCGTGGCGATCTGACCCTGGACGCCGAGCGCCATACCTGCCTGTGGAAGGGCCAGATGGTGGATCTGACGGTCACCGAATTCCTGCTGGTCCAGGCGCTGGCCCTGCGCCCCGGCCATGTGAAGAGCCGCGACCAGTTGATCGACGCCGCCTATGGCGAGAACATCTACGTCGACGACCGCACCATCGACAGTCATATCAAGCGGGTACGCAAGAAGTTCCGCGCCGTCGATCCCGAGTTCGGCGAGATCGAGACCCTCTACGGCATCGGCTACCGCTACAAGGAAGCGTGATGGCGGAGACGTCCCGGCAGCGGCGGCGGGCGCGGCGACGCGGGATCTCGCCGATCACGCGTCGCATCCTGGCGGTCAACATGCTGGCCCCGGCTCTCCTGGTGGTCGGGCTGTTCTATTTCGACGAATACCGCGACAACCTGATCGCCGCCGAACTTTCGGCGCTGGAGACCCAGGCGGAGATCATCGCCGGGGCTTTGGGCGAGACATCCATCTCGGTGCAGCCTTCCGGAGACGTGCGCCTGGAGGACGAATCCGCCCAGGATCTGATCCGGCGCACGGTGGAGCCCACCGGCGGCCGCACTCGTCTGTTCGGTCCCGACGGAAATCTGCTGGCCGATTCACGGATCATCGGCCCCTTCCAGCGTCGGGTGCAGGTGGAACCGCTGCCGCCGCCGCCCGGGTCGCAAACCCTCTGGGCGCGCGTCGGAAGCCTGTTCCGCCAAGGTGTGGAAGCGCTTTCCCCCGGCAAGCCTCTGGAGCCCTACCGCGAGCCGGCCCAGCAGACCGCCTACGACTACGGCGAGGCCTGGGAGGTGTTGCGCGGCCTGGAGCCCATGTCGTCCATGCTGCGCCGCCG
>JAMOBD010000150.1 GCA_039908345.1 Magnetospirillum sp. WYHS-4 | reverse complement strand
CCATCTGCCGGCGGCGTCACCGTGGTCGTCCAGCCCACCGTCACCAACACGGTGCCCAACACCCAGGCCCGCACCGAGACCCGGCGCGGCCCGGCCGGCGAGGTGATGATCGACGTCTTTGTCGAACAGATGGAGATGCATATGAGCCGCAAGATCGGTCGTGGCGAGGGCCTGGCGCCCACCCTGGAACGCCGCTACGGCCTCAACCCGGCGGCGGGGGCCTATCGGTGAGGATCAATGGTCGCTGTCCTGCCCGAGGTGCCGTGGCGCATCCATGGCGTCGTGCAGGATGTGGACCACGAAGATGCCCGGCGCCTCGATCAGGTAGTAGATGCGGTGGCGGGCGTGCCGATGGCAGAGCAGCCCCGGATGCAGGTCATCGGCGGCATGGCCCAGGCGGGGATTGTCCGCCAGGGTCCGCAGGCAATCGCTCAAGGAAAGAAAGTAGGCGTCGGCCTTGGCCTCGCCGAAGCTCCGGAAGGAATAGTCGTAGATCCCGGCCAAGTCGGCATCGGCCTTGTTGGAAAGAACGTAATCAGCCATTCCGCAGCCGGGCCTTGGCGGCCTTCATGATGTCCTCGGCCTTGCGCGGGCTGCGCCCGCTTTCCAGCCCCTCCGCGATGGCCGCCCGCAGTTCCTGGTGTCGCCGCTGGTCGTGGCGGATCAGATCGCGGATGTAGTCGCTGGCATTGGCGTACTCGCCGCCCTTGATCTGAGCCTCCACCCACTCCCGCATGGGATCGGGCAGGGAAACGTTCATCGTCGCCATGGGCACCTCCTTGTCCGGGCATCATGGCACAGATTGGCAAAGAATGCCATATCGACCACGGATCGACCTCCATGGCCCTCTCCTGGCCCGCGACGCTGCCCCTGCCGACGGTGCAGGGCTACGGCATCCGTCCGGGCGAGGCGATCCTGCGCACCGAGATGGAGGCGGGGCCGGCGCGGCGGAGGAAGCGCTTCACCCAGGTGCCGTCCCGGATCGCCGTGCGCTGGCTGATGAAGCGCGAGCAGTTCGCCCTGTTCGAGGCCTGGTACCGCTGGCGGGCCCGTGAGGGCGGGGCCTGGTTCGAGATCGAGCTGCTGGGCGGCCTCGGCCTCCAGGCTCATGAGGCCCGCTTCACCCGGCAGTTCGAGGCCAGGCTGATCGGCGGCCTCCTCTGGGAGGTGGCCTCGGAGCTGGAAATCCGCGAGCGTCCCGTGCTCACCGAGGACGCCCTGGCCATCGCGTTGGATTCCGACATCGCCGCCCTGCTGGCCACCGCCAGCCGCCTGCACGACCTCGTCCACCTGTCCTTGCCCGGACCTTATATCTGGTAGCCATCATGTCCCTACAAGCCGATCTCCAGGCCGCCGTCGACAAGGCGGTCAGCGCGGTGCGGTTCTTCAGGCTGGGCACCGCCTCCAGGAACCGCACCACCTCGTCGGCGCTCAACACCACCGGCAGCTTGCGCGGCTCGCGGGCATAGGCGATGCGCTCGG
>JAMOBD010000149.1 GCA_039908345.1 Magnetospirillum sp. WYHS-4 | reverse complement strand
AGGCGGCCGGACCTGGAGGCGGAGTTCGGCGACACGGCCATCGTCTCGGCCACCGCCGTCTTCGAACTGCGGGTGGCCGAGGTTCCGGCTCCCGTCGCGGGCGATGCCATCGTCCTGGAGGGCGAGACCTACATCGTCCAGGGCGAGCCCCGGCGCGATGCCGGGCGGCTCATCTGGACCATCGATACGCGGCCGGCATGAGACTCGAAGCCGCGCTGGAGGGCGACCTCAAGCGCTTCCTCGCCGACGAACTGAAAGCCGCCGAGGCGGCCGTCACGGCCGGCGTCCGCGCGGCCACCGAGGGCCTCAAGCAGGACCTGCGCCGCCAGATCGTGGGGGCCGGCCTGGGCCAACGCCTCTGGGCCAACGCCTCGCCAGCACCTGGCGGGGCGAGGTCTACCCGAGGGGAGGCCAGAGCCTGCGGGCGGCGGGCTTCGTCTTCAGCAAGGCGCCCGGCATCGTCCGGGCCTATGCGGAGGGCGCCGTGATCCGCTCCCGCCACGGCTACTTCCTCGCCATCCCTACGCCCGCCGCCGGCAAATACGGCGATGGGCGCAAGAAGATCACTCCCGGCGGCTGGGAGCGCCGGCATGGCGCCAAGCTGAGGTTCGTCTTCCGGCGCGGCAGGCCCTCGCTCCTGGTCGCCGAAAAGCGGCGCGCCCGCTCCGGCAAGCGGGGCGGGTTCGGCAAGGCCAGCGAAACGGCGCTGCGTAGTGGACGCGGCTTGGCGACGGTGCCGATGTTCATCCTGGTGCCGCAAGTGACCGTCAGGAAGCGCCTCGCCGTGGCCGGCGCCGCCGACAAATGGATCGCCGAACTGCCCCGCCTCGTGGTCCGCAACTGGCGGGAACCGAGCGGCTAATCGAACAGGTCGGAATGGGTTCCGGTGCGGACGAGCATCACGGTTTCCTCATCCTCGTCCCAGATGAGCAGCCAGTCCGGCTCGATGTGACATTCCCAGCAGGGCGACCAGTCTCCGGACAGGCGGTGCGGTCTGTGTCGCTGGTCGAGGGGCTCGCCGGCAACGATCTTGGCGATGATGCGTTCAAGCTTGTCGCGATCCTTGCCGCGCTTCCTGGCCTTCTTCATATCCCGCTTGAACTGCGTCGAGGTCAGCAGTTCACGCATCGTCGAATTCGGCCATCAGGTCCTTGACGCTGGCGTAGCGGGTCAGGCCTTCCCTGGCCTGCACCTGGCGGATCGCCTCCCGGGTCACCGCATTGGGAATCCGCACCTCGAAGGGCAGGCCATGATGCATGGTCACCTGCTTGTAGAACAGGGTGATGGCCTCGGTCGGCGACAACCCCAACGCCGAGAACACCTTTTCGGCTTCGTGCTTCAAGTCGGGCTCGACGCGAGCGCGGATCATTTCCGTCTTGGACATGGCTAACCTCCAGCTGCACCTGAAACGTACCACAATCGGGATACATATTCAATGCCCACCCGCCGGGAAGAGGTCCTCGCGGCGCTGTACGAGCGCCTGCGGACGATCCCTGATGCCCTCGTCAAACGCGAGGAGCCGCTGCCCGAAAAGGTCCCGGCCGGCGGGCTGGTGATCATGCGCGACGGCGATCCGGGCGAGCCCGAGGTGCTGCTGTCGCCGGTGACCTACCTCTGGCGCCACCGGGCCGAGATCGAGGCCGTGGTGCAGGGGCCGCCCGAGGCCGCCACCGCCGCCCTGGATGCCCTGCTGCTGGAGATCGATGCCGTTCTTGCCGCGGACCGCTCGCTGGGCGGCCTGGTCGACTGGCTCGACTGGGGCGGCCCCCAGACCCGCGACCTTGCGCTGGACGGCGCCGCCGGCATCAAGGCCGCCGTGGTGCCGGTCATCCTCCATTTCGAGACCTTCTCTCCCCTGTCCTGAAGGATCCCCAAGATGGCTCTTGGTTTCGGCGCCAACGCGCGCTT
>JAMOBD010000148.1 GCA_039908345.1 Magnetospirillum sp. WYHS-4 | reverse complement strand
CAGGCGACCCTCCGGGGCCTCACCGGGTTCGTCAACGACCTGCGGGAGGGCTTCAAGGGCCCGGACATCGCCAGTCAGGTGGCGACCCGCGTCCAGCAACTGGCCGACCTGGAGAAGCGTATCAACGAGTACCAGGCGGCCGGGGCGCCCCAGCGGCGCCTCGACGAGCTGCGCCACCAGGCCCAGGTGCTGAACCGCGAGATCGACGCCCTGATCGACAAGGGCCACGCCGAGGTTGCCACCCTGGACGCCGGCAAGGAGGAGGCGGAGTCCGGCAGGAAGGAGGCGGAGCGGGAACGCAACGCCGAGGCCCTCGCCGCCCGCCTCAAGGCCCTGGAGGCCGAGAAGGTCAAGGCCGCCGTCGAAGCCGCCGAAAAGATCGCCGCCGTCGACGACCAGCTGGCCCGCGACATCGCCATGGCCGAGAAAAAACGTGGCCGGCCGGGCATCGAGGGGGCGGAGGTCGAGCGGGAGATCGCCCTGCTCCGGGAAATCGCGGCCCGCAAGGTGGAGGTCCTCTCGAAGCCTCTGCGCGAGGCTGGCGAGCGCACCGACGCCCAGGCCCGCAAGGTGATCGCCGACCTGGAGCGCCAGCTGGGCACCGTCAACGACCCCCGTGGCGCCGCCATCGACCAGGCCCTCTCCCGCCTGCCCGAGGGGGCGACCGAGACCCAGCGCCGCGAGGTGGAACGCCTGTCCGGCGCCCTCTTCGACCAGAAGGAGGCCATCCGCGACCTCGACGAGGCCCTGGAGGCGGAGGCCCGGCTCCGCGACAAGGGGGCCGAGATCTCCCGCCGCCATCGCACGACCGAGGAGGAATACCGCGACACCCTGACGGAGTTGGACGAGCTGCTACGCAACGCCGCCCTCGACCAGGACACCTACGCCCGCGCCGTCGAGGAGGCCGAGCGGAAGAAGCTGGAGGCCTCCAGGGAATGGCAGGACGGCGCCATCCGGGCCATCCGCTCCTACGTGGAGGAGGCCACCGACGGCGCCCGCGCCGCCGAACAGGCCACCACCCGATCCCTCCAGGCCGGGGAGGAGGCCTTCGTCAAGTGGGCCACCACCGGCAAGCTGGCTGCGGGCGATCTCTTCAACAGCATCGCCGAGGAGGCGCTCCGCGCCGCCTGGCGCCTGTCGGTCGCCAAGCCGCTCGGCGGCATCCTGGAAGGTCTCTTCTCCGCCATCGGCGAGGGCATGTCGGGGTGGCTCGGCGGGGGCGGCGGGGAGACCCCGGCGCCTCCCGAGATCCTGGAGGCCCACAGCGGCGGTATCGTCGGCCGCGATCCCTTGCGTCGCCGCTCCGTCGATCCGGCCGTCTTCCGGGAGGCGGAGCGCTTCCATGGCGGCGGGCTGGTGGGTCTGCGCCATGGCGAGGTGCCCATCGTGGCGCTCCGCGGCGAGGAGGTGCTGACCCGCGACGATCCGCGCCACCGCCTCAATCTGGCCGGCTCGCCATCTGCCGGCGGCGTCACCGTGGTCGTCCAGCCCACCGTCACCAACACGGTGCCCAACACCCAGGCCCGCACCGAGACCCGGCGCGGCCCGGCCGGCGAGGTGATGATCGACGTCTT
>JAMOBD010000147.1 GCA_039908345.1 Magnetospirillum sp. WYHS-4 | reverse complement strand
GCGATCTCGCGCCATCGCGGCACCCTGTCGGCCGCCCCCAACTTCGCCTACGAACTGGCGGTCCATCGCCTGGACGATGCCGACCTGGCGAAGCTCGACCTGTCCTGCTGGCGCGCCGCCACGCCGGCCGAGGTGCAAGCCGCCGCCGCCGGCCCCCCGCATCGGCCAGCCCCCAAGCCGGGCGACATCGCCTTCCTGCAATATACCTCGGGCAGCACCGGCCAGCCCAAGGGCGTGGTGCTCACCCATGCCAACCTGCTGGCCAACGTCCGCGCCATGGGCGCCCGGCTGGAAGCGGGACCGGGCGACGTCTTCGTCAGTTGGCTGCCCCTTTATCACGACATGGGGCTGATCGGGGCGGCGCTCGGCACCCTCTATTTCGCCGTCCCCCTGGCGCTGATGTCGCCGCTGGCCTTCCTGGCCCGGCCGCAGCGCTGGCTGGAGGCGCGATCTCGCGCCATCGCGGCACCCTGTCGGCCGCCCCCAACTTCGCCTACGAACTGGCGGTCCATCGCCTGGACGATGCCGACCTGGCGAAGCTCGACCTGTCCTGCTGGCGCGCCGCGCTCAACGGCGCCGAAGCGGTGGGGCCCGCCACCCTGGAAGCCTTCGCCGCCCGCTTCGCCGCCTGCGGCTTCAGGCGCGAGGCCCTGATGCCCGTCTACGGGCTGGCGGAAGGCTCGGTGGGCCTCGCCTTCCCGCCCCTGGGACGGGGCCCGGTCGTCGAGACCGTCGACCGCGCCGTCTTCCAGAAGACGACAAGGGCCGTCCCCCGCCCGGACGGCACCTTGCGCCATGTGCGCTGCGGCCCGCCCCTGGCCGGCCACCGCATCCGCATCGTCGACCAGGCGGGGCGGGAACTGCCCGACCGGCGCGAAGGGCGCGTCCAGTTCCGCGGCCCGTCCGCCACCTCGGGCTACTACCGCAACCCCGAGGCCACGGCGCGCCTGTTCGACGGGGTCTGGCTGGACAGCGGCGACCTGGGCTACCTGGCCGACGGCGAACTGGTGGTGACGGGGCGCATCAAGGACCTCGTCATCCGCGCCGGGCGCAATCTCTATCCGGCCGAGATCGAGGAGGCGGTAGGCTCCCTGGACGGCGTGCGGCGGGGCAACGTGGCGGTCTTCGCGTCCGCGGACGAACGCGCCGGCACCGAACGCCTGGTGGTGCTGGCCGAAAGCCGGACCCGGGGCGCCGCCCGCGAGACCCTGAAGGCCCGCATCGCCGATCTGACGGTGGCCTTGGCCGGCGCCCCGCCCGACGAGGTGGTGCTGGCCCCGCCGGGCAGCGTGCTCAAGACCTCCAGCGGCAAGGTGCGGCGCGACGCCACGCGCCGGCTTTACGAAAGCGGCAAACTGGGGGCGTCGCGGCCGGCCGTCTGGCTCCAGGTGACGCGCCTGGCCTTGGCCGGCGTCGGCCCGCGCCTGCGCCGCTTCGGCCGCGACCTGGCGGAACGCCTATATGCCGGCCATGCCCTGGCCTTGGCCCTGCTGGCCCTGCCGGCGCTGTGGCTGGCCGGAATGGCCGGGTCCTGGCGGGTCGCAAGGGGGCTGCTGGGCCTGCTGCGGCGGCTGGCCGGACTGCGCTTGACCGTCGAGGGCCCGGAAAGGCTGCCCGCCGACGGGGCCATGGTCGTCGCCAACCACGCCAGCTACCTGGACGCCTTCCTGCTGACGCTCGCCCTGCCCGGCCCGCTGGTCTTCGTCGCCAAGGCCGAACTGGCGGGCGCATGGCTGCTGCGCCGTCCCCTGGAACGGATGGGTGTGGTCTTCGTCGACCGTCTGGACCGGGCGCGCGGCGCCGAAGACGCCACCCGCCTGGCCGACCTGGCCGGCAGCGGAAACCGGCTGGCGGTCTTCCCCGAAAGCACCTTCACCCGCTTTCCCGGTCTGCTGCCCTTCCGCATGGGCGCCTTTCTGGCCGCCGCCGAGGCGAACGTGCCGGTGGTGCCGGTAGCCCTGCGGGGCAGCCGTTCGGTGCTGCGCGATCCCTGGTTCCCGCGGCGGGGAGCCCTGGCCGCGGTGGTGGGCGAACCCCTGCGCCCGGCGCCCGGCG
>JAMOBD010000146.1 GCA_039908345.1 Magnetospirillum sp. WYHS-4 | reverse complement strand
GCGGCAGGCGAGAGGATGCGAGCATGTCCTTGCTTAACGAATCCGACCAGGACGGCGGGCTGATCCAACTGGCGCAGGCGGGGCGCGGCTCTTTGGGCGAGCCGATCGGCAAGGTGGACACGCTGCAGGGCGAGGTGACGATCACCCGGGTTGA
Organism: Magnetospirillum sp. WYHS-4; assembly: GCA_039908345.1. Taxonomy (NCBI): domain Bacteria; kingdom Pseudomonadati; phylum Pseudomonadota; class Alphaproteobacteria; order Rhodospirillales; family Rhodospirillaceae; genus Magnetospirillum; species Magnetospirillum sp. WYHS-4. The sequence goes on along the minus strand of JAMOBD010000146.1, from coordinate 1,468 downwards.
CGGCACCAAGGTGGTGGCGGCCAAGGGATCGGACGTCTTCCAGGGCGACGTGGTGGCGACCGGCAAGACCGGCAACCTGGGCATCGTGTTCGCCGACAAGTCGACCTTCGCGCTCGGCAAGGACGGCCAGATGACCCTGGACGAGATGGTCTACGATCCGGCCACCTCGAAGGGCAAGATGGCGGTGAATGTCGCCGAGGGTGTGTTCTCCTTCGTCAGCGGGCAGATTTCCAAGACCGGCGTCGACGCCATGGTGGTCAAGACCCCGGTGGCGACCATCGGGGTGCGCGGCACGGCGATGGCGGGCAAGGCGGGGGCGGAAGGCAAGTCCAACACCTTTTCCATGCTGCCCGATCCGGGCGGCGGCACGGGCGAGTTGTCGGTCAAGACGTCGGTGGGGACGGAGACGCTGAACACGCCGTTCTCGTCCACCTCGATGAGTTCCAAGTTCAACACGCCCTCGCTGCCGGTCCAGTTGCCGAGCAGCGTGGTGTCGCGGGTGTTCGGCGACGTTTCCAAGTCGGCCGGGGCGAGCTTTTCGTCCACCGCGCCCTCGGGTCCGACCGGTCCGGCGGGGACCACGGCCACCGGCGCGGCGGCGCCCCAGACCCAGCAGCAGGCGGCGGCGCGGGCGTTCGAACAGGCCATCGCCCAGGGCAAGTCGCCCGAACAGGCCATGGCGGCGGCGGCGGAAAAGGGCGCCGACGTCAAGCATGTGGAAAAGTGGGACAAGATCGGTGTCGGCCCCTTCGCCAACCAAGCCATCGCCGAACAGGTCACCAAGGGCATCCTGGATTCCCAGAACAACAAGGCCCAAGGCGGTCTGGGCTCCGTCAAGGACCCTTTGGGCGCCGGCTCGGGCAGCACCCGCGACTTCGGCGCCAACCAAGCCCAGGTCGAACCGCCCAAGGACGAAGGCGAGAAGGCGCGCGAGCAGGTCGCGAAGGACATCAAGGAAGGTCGCGACGAATCCGCCAAGGATCTCGTCATGGCCCCGCCCAAGGACATCGCCGATATGGCCATGCAGGCCTTCGACGAGTTCATCGCCTTCAACGGCCAGTTGACGACCGCCCTTCAGGACATCGGAATCAACGGAGCGGTCGACGCCTTCGATTTCAACACCCTCGCCCAGAACATCGCCCAGACCTTCGACGCCGGCTTCATGTCGGATGCCGTCGGGTCCTTCATGGACAACGCCTTCGGCCAGAACATGTTTTCCGACGGGCAGTTCAATCCCGAGACCCTGGGATTCGCCCAGGATCTGTTCTTCCAGTCCGAGTCGGCCCAGGACCCCTTCTTCCAGCAGCAGTTCGCCGATCAGGCCGGCCTGTTCGACGGCGGCGCGCAAGGCTTCCAGGACGCCTTCCAGCAGCAGTTCAACAACATCTTCACCGACGTCTTCACCGAGCAGGTCATCCAGCAGGGCACCACCAACCAGTTCCAGGAATTCCTGGTCGCCACCACCGGC
>JAMOBD010000145.1 GCA_039908345.1 Magnetospirillum sp. WYHS-4 | reverse complement strand
ATCGTGGCCTGGGCTTTCACGTTCCGCGACCGCCTCGACCCGGCGGCGGTCGAAGCCTGGATCGCCGGCTATGGAACCCTGGGAATGGCGTTGTTCGTGCTGGCCTTCGCGGCCGGGACCGTGCTGTTCCTGCCCGGCACCCTGTTCGCCCTGGCGGGCGGGGCGTTGTTCGGCCCGGTCCTGGGCACTGTCTACAACCTCGCCGGTGCCACCTTGGGAGCCGCCGTGGCCTTTCTGGCGGCCCGTTACCTGGCCGGGGACTGGGTGGCCGGGCGGGCGGGTTCCCGCCTGGGGCGGCTGGTGGCGGGCGTCGAGGCGGAAGGCTGGCGGTTCGTCGCCTTCACCCGGCTGGTGCCGCTGTTTCCCTTCAATCTGCTCAACTACGCCCTGGGGCTGACCCGCATCTCCTTCGGGGCCTATGTGGTGGCCACGGCCGTCTGCATGATCCCCGGCGCGCTTGCCTATACCTACCTCGGGCATGCCGGCCGGGAGGCCCTGGCGGGCGGCGAGGGTTTGATCCGCGACGGTGCCATCGCGCTGGGACTGCTGGCGGCCGTCCTGTTCCTGCCACGCCTCATCAAGACCCTGCGCCGCGAACCGGCCCTGGATCTGGCCGACATCAAGCCCGGCGAGGCCATGCTGGTGCTGGACGTGCGCGATGCCCCCGATTTCGCGGGCGGCCACGTTCCCGCGTCGCGCAACATCCCGCTGCCCGAACTGGCGGCCCGCCTGGGCGAGTTGGAAGGCTGGCGCGGTAAAACGGTGGCCGTCCTCTGCCGCACCGACAAGCGCTCGGCCAAGGCGGTCGAGATGCTGAAGGCCGAGGGCTTTTCCGGGGTGCGCCTGGTGGCTGGAGGCATGGTGGAATGGGGAAAGAGGGGATTGCCGGTGGAGGAAGGGCCATGAGCGGCCGGCTCCACATCGCGGTGATCGCCAAGGAGCCGCCGGGCGGCCGCTGCCGCCTCTATTTCGCCTTCGCCGAGGCCTTGGCCGCCACCTTGGGCGCCACGACGGAAACCCTTTTGGGTCCGGAGGCCCCGGCCCTCACCGTGAACGGCGTTTCCATCGTTCCCGCCGACGGCGTGATCCTCACGGCCGACGAACTCCATGCCGGGCTGGCGCGGGCCGGCCGTGCCCTGCCGGAAGGTCTTCTCGCGACCTTGGAGGCGGCGGAGGATCGTTTCATGGAGGACTTGGCGTCATGACCGCCGTTGCCGCCGCGATCAAGAAGGGCCCTCGCGACTTCAAGGTCAAGGCGCTGCCGGCCGGCAAGCAGCGGTCCCTGGCGGGCAGGTATCCGCTTTGGGTCCAGGGCTTGGCGCTCGCCGCCTTCGCCTGGGCCTTCCTGGGCTGGCTGAACGAGTCCTATCTGTTCTGGTGGGACAGCCCCATCTGGTTCAACCGCTATACCGAATACGCCATCATCCTGGCCTTCGGCATCTGGCGCATCCGGGCCGAGCACAATCCCTACACGCGGCGGCGGCTCTCCATGTTGGTGGCCTGTGTCTCCGTGTTGTGGTGGGCCATTCCCTGGCTGTTGCCCTTCGTCGAGCCTTACGTGGGCTTCCTCGGCACCCAGCCCGCCTTTCCGTCGCTGCACACGCCGGGGACGCTCACCTTCTACCTGGTGCTG
>JAMOBD010000144.1 GCA_039908345.1 Magnetospirillum sp. WYHS-4 | reverse complement strand
CGCTTCTCCAGGTCGGCCAGTTGCTGGACGCGGGTCGCCACCTGACTGGCGATGTCCGGGCCCTTGAAGCCCTCCCGCAGGTCGTTGACGAACCCGGTGAGGCCCCGGAGGGTCGCCTGCACCACGCCACCCACCATGGGCGTCCTGGCCAGATCCTCCAGCAGGTTGCCCCAGGCGGCCTTCAGGTGATGGACCGCGCCGGTAAGGCCGCCGGCCTCGGCTTCCCCGGCGCCACCCACCTGGCGCTCCAGGGTCTCCAGGATCAATCCTTGAGCGCCGGCCACGTCGCCCGCCTCCACCATGGCGGCGATCATCTCGCGCTGGGCCGCCGAGAAGGTGACGCCGACCCTTTTGAGCGCCGTGACGCCCTCGACCGGGTCCTCCAGCGCCTTGCCCAGTTGCACCGCCGAGGACCGCAGGTCCTGGCCGAACACCGCCGACAGGTCCTGGGCCGCCTTGATGGCGCGGACGAAGGTGTCACCCGAGACCGAGCGGAAAGTCGCCAGCACCGAGGAGGCATCCCTCACCCCTTCGGCGGTGGCCATGGTGCTGGCCTCCATGGCGTCGGCCAGGTCGTTCAGTTCCTGGCCGGTGAGGCCCGAGGCATGGCCGGTGGCCTTCAGCACGGCTTCGAGCCGCAGCAGCGATTGCTGCGCCGACTCCATCTCCCGCAGACCCTGCCCGAGCGCCATGGTCAGCGCCCCGACGGCCGCGCCCGCCACCAGTCCCATCGGCCCCAGGCGCAGCATGGCGGATCCGACGCTGCCCAGGTTGCCGGCGAAGCCTTCCAGGTGCCCCCTGGCCGCCGAGGTCACCTCGTTGATGGCCAGCAGGCCACGCGAGGCGGGCTTGGCGGCGTTCTCGATGCGGGCCAGCGCCCGGCTGCCCTCGTCGCCCAGTTGGACCAGGGCGCGCCGGACCACCTCGCCGTCGCGGACGGCCAGGCGGATGGTGAGAGATCGCTCGGCCATCAGGTGTCACTTTCGGAACGCAGGCGCGCAAGGCCTTCCAGCAGGCCGGCCTCGGCGTCGGGCAACAGGTCGGCGACGGCGGCGGTGTCGTAGCCGAGGGTGTCGGAAAGGGAGAGGGCCAGTCCCATGTCGACCCCCATTACCCTGCCGTTGGGCGCGAACCGGAGTTGGCCGGCGAGGCGCAGCAGCAGGTCCCAGGCCTGCCAGCCGGCCTCGCTCAGGGGCTCGGTGGTTCGGTAAGGACAGGTGGCGCCGCAGCCGCCTCCGCAGGACTTGCAGTATCCTGGGCCCCCACCGAAGTGCCATGCGGCGCGGGCCCGGATGCGTTTCCCTCGGCGGCCTTCTCTTCCAGGGGAGCGAGATAGCGGTGGTAGAAAAGGGCGGCCAGCAGGGGCTGCTGGTCCACGAAGGCCGCCACCGCCTCCTCGGACACGGGTCCCTCGACGCCCTCCCAGTCGGCGATGGCATAGAGGGCGAGGCCCTTGATCATCAGGGCGCGCATCAGGCCGCGGCGGACGGACCCGTCGGCGGGGTCGAGTCCCTCGGCGCCGGCCTGGTGCTCGGCCCAGTCGTCATAGACCTTCTCGGCCTGGGCCTGAATCATGGCGTAGGCGGGCGTGGTCAGGGGCCGGACCTTGACCCGTACCCCCTCGGCCAGATCGAGCCATTGAGGCTCACGCTGTCCCAGCTTGAT
>JAMOBD010000143.1 GCA_039908345.1 Magnetospirillum sp. WYHS-4 | reverse complement strand
AAGCGCGCGTTGGCGCCGAAACCAAGAGCCATCTTGGGGATCCTTCAGGACAGGGGAGAGAAGGTCTCGAAATGGAGGATGACCGGCACCACGGCGGCCTTGATGCCGGCGGCGCCGTCGAGGGCGAGGTCGCGGGTCTGGGGGCCGCCCCAGTCGAGCCAGTCGACCCGGCCGCTTAAGCTCCGGTCGGCGGCAAGGGCGGCGTCGATCTCCAGGAGCAGGGCATCCAGGGCGGCGGTGGCGGCCTCGGGCGGCCCCTGCACCACCACCTCGATCTCGGCCCGATGGCGCCAGAGATAGCTCAGCGGCGACAGCAGCACCTCCGGCTCGCCGGGATCGCCGTCCCGCAGGATCGCCAGCCCGCCGGCCGGGACCTTGTCGGGCAGCGGCTCCTCGCGCTTGACGAGGGCATGGGGAATCGTCCGCAGGCGCTCGAACAGCGCCGCGAGGGCTGCTTCGCGGGTGGTCATGATGGTTGAAATCCGGCCAGAAGATGCGATATAAAGAGGGCCTACTTGCTCCCCGCCCGACACGCCGAAAGGCCTCGGGCGGGGTTATTCATTTACGGGGGCGGAGAGCGTGGCGGCCGAACCGGCCAATAAGCAGGTTGTCGCGTTTATCGATGGCCAGAACCTCTTTCGCTCCGCGAAGGAGTCCTTCGGCTATACCTACCCGAACTTCGATCCCCACCTTCTGGCGGGAACCGTCTGCCTGGATCGAGGCTGGACGCTCGCCGAGGTCCGCTTCTACACCGGCGTTCCCGACGCTTCGGATGATCCCTTCTGGAACCATTTCTGGACGGCGAAGCTGGCGCAGATGGGCCGCCAGCGGGTCCATGTCTTCTCGCGTCCGCTGCGATACCGGAACAAGTCCTTCACCCTGCCCGACGGCACCCAGCACACGATCCTGGTGGGCGAGGAAAAGGGCGTCGATGTCCGGATCGCCATCGACATCATCCGGCTCGCCCACCGGAACGCCTACGACGTGGCGCTCGTATTCAGTCAGGATCAGGACTTGTCCGAGGTCGCGGACGAAATCCGGATGATCTCCCAGGAACAAGGCCGGTGGATCAAGGTGGCCTCGGCTTTCCCGAGCAGTCCGACCAGCCGGAACCGCCGGGGCATCAACAAGACGGACTGGGTCAAGATCGACAAGGCGACCTACGACCGCTGCCTCGATCCTCGCGACTACAGGCCAAAGCGGTCCTGATCACGTTCCCGGCTCCCGCCAATTCCGGACCACCAACCGGGGCAGTTCGGCGATCCACTTTTCGGCGGCGGCGGCCACGTCGATGCGCTTCCTCACCGTCACCTGGGGGACCAGGATGAACATGGGCACCGTCGCCAGCCCGCGCCCGGTGCGGAGGGCCGATTCACTGGCCTTCCCGAAACCGCCGCGCTTGCCGGCACGGGCGCGCCGGTTCTCGGCGACCAGGAGCGAGGGCCCGCCGCGCCGGAAGACGAAGCGCAGCTTGGCGCCATGCCGGCGCTCCCAGCCGCCGGGGGTGATCTTCTTGCGCCCGTCGCCATGCTTGCCGGCGGCGGGCGTCGGGATGGCGAGGAAATAGCCGTGGCGGGAGCGGATCACCGCCCCGTCCGCATAGGCCCGGACGATGCCGGGCGCCTTGCTGAAGACGAAGCCCGCCGCCCGCAGGCTCTGGCCTCCCCTCGGGTAGACCTCGCCCCGCCAGGTGCTGGCGAGGCGTTGGCCCAG
>JAMOBD010000142.1 GCA_039908345.1 Magnetospirillum sp. WYHS-4 | reverse complement strand
GGATGGAATGGCCGCCTACGAAGCCAAGGACCACGAGCGGGCCCTGGCCGTCTGGCTGCCTTTGGCCGAGGCCGGCCATGCGGAGGCGCAATACCGGGTCGGGCGGCTTCACGACGAGGGCGAGGCTGTCCCCAGGGACGAAGCCGCCGCCGCCGCGTGGTATCGCAAGGCGGCGGAACAGGGGCATGAATATGCCGAGGCGGGGCGGATGTTCCGACTGTCGGCCAAGCAAGGGGAGGTCTGGGGGCAATACGGGTCTGGACTGTGGCTGGCCTATCCTTTGGATGGCGGATATCCCCTGGCGGCCCTGGCCGCCCATTGGTTCGAAAAGGCGGCCGCCCAGGGCTTGGCGGAAGCCCAGTACGAGATGGGGGAACGCTATGCCTGGGGCGATGGCAAGCCCAAGGATGCCGCGAAGGCCATAGAATGGTACCGCAAGGCGGCGGACCAGGGGATGGTGAGGGCTTTCGAAGCCATCGGTTTCGTCTACAGCAGGAGTACCGACGACCGCTTTCCCCGCGATCCCAAGGAGTCCCTCCAATGGAAGTTCAAAGCAGCCGACGTGGGAAGTCCCTTCGCCCAATTTTCGGTGGCCCAGGCCCTCCTGGAGGGGAAACTCGTCGAACGGGACCTTGTCGAGGGCCTGAAAGAGGATCGCGCCGAGGCCCGGCGCCGGGCCGAGGCCTGGAAACCGCGGGGCTCCTGGCGGAAGCCCCTGGTCTCCAGGCCGCGTAGCCGGTGGGATTAGGCCCGCCCCGCTCTCACCGTCGATTGCGGACGACGATCCCGCCCAGGATGCCCTCGATCCGTCGGGCATCGGCGATATTCCCCGAGTCCTTCGCCGCCTTGTGGCGACGCTGGAGTTCGTCCATTACGGAGGCGGTCTCGGCCCGCTTCTCCTCGAGAAGTCAGGGGACAGCGCGGGTTCCGTCCTGCCTTGATGAAATGAGTATTGTGCGCTCAGATTACGCTGCAATGAGAACTGCTGCAAGGCGACTTCATGTCCGCCACAGGTTGTAGATATAGTGTCCGAAAATTAGCGGCGGCAGAGAGCGCCACATCAGAAAGACTCCCATCTGTCCAATGCCGGCCAGGAAGGCGAATGCCATCGCGGTGGCACCCGAGGTGGTGTGGGCCAAGCCGAATGCGGTGGCCGAAACCAGGACTATGACGGCAGGTCCGGCGTTCAGGTTGGCTAGGACAAGGAATATCCCAGCCCTGAACACCAGTTCTTCCATCGTTGCGGCAACGGGGAGCAGGAGGTACCGGGTAATCGACTGCAGCGGCTCGGCTTTCGCAAGGTCGAAAGTATGGGGCGTCTCGACTGGGATCAAGGTCGCAAGGCTTTGCGGAAGCCAAAGTTGGGTAACGATCAAGGCCAGGAAAAAGCAAAGAAAGGCCAACCCTCCCCCCAGAATCCATCGCAGAAGGCCGATTCCGGCCAATTCGAAAGGGTGCCGCGGCAGGCCCAGCATCGGCCGAATGGCGCGCCGAATAGCAGGATGAGCGAAAAGTACGGCCATGATAGCAAGGTTTTCGGCGAGACCGAAAAGCACCGCATAAGCTGCATCGGAGGCGCGGGGAACGAATTGGCCCGCCATGACGGCGAGGCTCAGCCCCGCCGTCATGGCGGTTGCGCTCCGGGAAAGTCTTGGAGCATCGAGCTTTCGCATCCGAGCCGCCCCCGCCATCATCCCCTGGGCCCATTGACGCCGCCGGCAGGGGCCGACGAACGGTCCGGCTGCCACGAGTTCAGTTTGGCGGTCACGCCGACGAAAATGCTCTCGAAGAAGCGCTTCGACGGTCCATCGGACATTCCCAGCATGTCGATCATGGCGGACACGTCCTCCTTTCCCGCCCCCGCTACGACGATGGCACCGACAGGGTCGAGACCGAGTTCCATCATGCGGTCGACGTCGGCCTTCCGTGCGGGCGTCAGATTCCGGTAGCGGTCGAGTTCCTCATCGATACGATCTGTAGCGTATCCTCCTTTTTCCAGTTTATCGCGCAACCCGTCAAGCTTGCCGTCATTGTGACCGGTTCCCGGACCACGCCCTTCGTCCCCGGCGGAAGACCGGTCGGGAATGGGCACCGCAAGCGCTCCGCCATCAAGGACGCCAATGCGCGTCGTCCGGCCGGTTTCGGGGTCATTGTATTCCCAGATGCGATCCAGTGGCCGAGCATCGAGCGGCGAGCGCTCTCCACCGGCCGGCAGCTCTCGCCACATTCCGGGTCTCGTCGTCCCCGGCCCCGCCGGCCAGGGTGTCGGCACCCGCGTCGCCGTCCGCAGACATGGCCCTGTTGGAGCCGCGTTCGGCGCGGCGGCGTTCGATATGGGCCAGGCCGCGGGTGCCGGCGTGGTGTTCGTCCACCTCGTCGGGCGTCGGGGCGCGGAAGGCGCCCAGCAGATTGCCCATGGACTTGCGCAGCGACCGGATGGTCTCCCCGCCCGGATCGAGGACCCCGTCCACCCGGAGCCGGTTGCGGCCCTGCCAGGACTTGATGCCGTCCACGTCCTCGTCCTGGAGGGTCCCCAGCGGTCCCTGATAGCGCCCGAAGGACCCCAGGTCCCCATTGCCCAGCAGGGACTGCACCTTGATGACGTCCCGCGGATCGTTGCGCCGCCCCGGCCCCAC
>JAMOBD010000141.1 GCA_039908345.1 Magnetospirillum sp. WYHS-4 | reverse complement strand
GGAAGAACGCTTAGCCGATTTCCGCCGCGGCCTGGACGAGATCGCCCGCGGCTGGGACGCCCGACGCGCCCTGGCCGATGGGGACGGCGGGCGGCAATCTCCTCCGACAACCGAACCGCGAGATGGCGATGGCATCACCTATGGCCGTAAGCCTGATGGCCGCCCCTACGCCTCCGGCCCCGTCCCGCCCCCGGCCATGCCCGAAGCCACGGAGGTGAGGCAGGTTCCGGATGCGAGGCGGCCCATTGCGCCAGGCCCCTCCGGGACCCTCCCGCCGGTGGATTTCCCGAAAATACGTGTCGACGACGAAGGCGACGGCAACTTTCGATCCCGTCGCGCGCATGGAGACCATATGGGCCTTGATCTTGAAGTTCCGCCGGGCGATCCGGTGAAAAGCCCCGTGGAAGGCCAAGTGGAACGGATGGGATCGACATACAAGAAGGAAGCCGATCCCTTCGGCGGGAAATATCAAACCATCTGGATCAGGGGCCTGGATGGGAATCTTTATGGTCTTGGATATGCCGTGCCGATGGACAAGGGCGGGCGGGAGATCGTCAAGCCCGGCGACAGGGTTGCGGCCGGTCAGGTCGTTGGTTCCATGCAGAATCGGGCAGAGGAGGTGAAGTCTGGCCTGATGAAAAACCACATGCACTTCTCAATTTTTGGGAAGGATGGCAAAGAGATCGATCCCACGCCTCTGTTTCGCGAATGGACACGAGCGTTCAGCGAGCTTGATTGAGGTTGTGGAGAGCTATTCGCCGCTTCCAATATACCAGCCCAGGATGGACCATCTTCTATCCTGGGCTTGGCGTAGATGGTAGAAGCTGTTCTCCACCTCGGGAAATGGGCAGGGCGATTTTCCCTCGACGCAAAAGCGCTGCTGAGCCAAGAGATGGACGTCTCCCGGCTTTTCGGGTGGATTGATGTCCCGCCTTGCAGTCTTGGCGGAAAGCACCTTCATGGAAGTGATCCGGTACCAAACGGCCACCCTGCGTTCAGGAAGCGAAATCTCCCTGCCGATCACAGTCTCGCAGAAAGCCATATTCAGCCTGGCGGAACAAGCCTTGAACGTCTCCAATGCACACCTAGGCGTTACGGGATCGCCGATGCATTTGCTGGTGGTGATCGCCGGGTCCCAGGAGACGATGTGCCAGACGTCCTTGGGATCGGGCTTCAGGTCTTCCGGCGCCAAGCCCGCGGCCGTAGAAGGTTTCGCTTCTTCCATGCCCAATAGCGCCGAAACAAGAATGACCAACACCCGAAATCGCATAGGCCGATTGTGCTGCAACGCCAGGGATTGGGCAAGCGCCCGATGGCTCGGGACCGCCGAAAGGATGAACCCTGGACTGCGCCGGTAGCGGCGGAAGCGCCGCCCGAAGCGGGCGGCGCTTCTTCAATCGATTCGGGGGAACGGATAGTCCTCGCTGAACAGAAAGCAGTCCGACGTCCACAGTCCTCGTTTAAATCTGCGGGCGTCGCTTTCGACGACGATGTAATCGGCGTTGCCGGCACTGAGGGCGTCGCCGGAGGAAATGGCGTAGCCGTCGAACGCCATGGCGCTGCTCAGGTTGACCCGCCTGGGCTCGCAGAGCCGGAAGTGGGCGGGCGTTTCGACGGGCAGGGCGCGGTCCTCCTCGTCGGCCGCGCAGCCCCCTTCGGTGCGGCAGGTCGCGAACAGGACGCCCCCCCAATCGTAGTACAGCGGCCCTCCCCCGGTCCAGCAGACGACCGTCCCGTCGCCCCATTGGGCGATCTGTTGTTCGAGACGTTCCTTGGCCAGGGTGGCGGCATTGACCTCCCGGCCTTCCCACTGGC
>JAMOBD010000140.1 GCA_039908345.1 Magnetospirillum sp. WYHS-4 | reverse complement strand
CCCGGCAGGGTCTTGCGGGTATCCAGCAGCACGGTGCCGGTGCCTTCGATGGCGTCCACATAGCGCCGCGTCAGGGTGGCGATGCCTGACAGGTGCTGGAGGATGTTGAGCGCCGTGCGCTCGGCGGTCAGCAGGGCGCGGGCCGGGCCTTCCACCCGGGCCAGCACGCCGCCGGCTTCCAGGCGTTGGCCGTCTTGCACCTCCGGCTCCCAGGCGATGGCGGGCGAGACGGCGGCGAAGACCATTCCCGCAATGGGCAGGCCGGCGACGACCAGGGATTCGCGGGCGGCCAACGTACCGGCGAAGCGGGTGTCCGCCGGGATCACCGACAGCGAGGTGACGTCCCCCGTCCCCACGTCCTCGGCCAGGGCCGCCTCGATCACCCGGCGGACGTCGGTTTCGGTCAGCGGCTCAGGCAGCATCTTGGCGGGCCGGCAGGGCCGGTGGCGACATCTCCAGCATGCGCTGGAGGGGCTTGAGGGCTCGCAGCCGCAGGTCTTCCGGCATGGTGATCGCCGGGGCCTCGTTGACCATGCAGAGGTAGAGCTTCTCCAGGGTGTTCTTGGCCATGAAGGGGCAACTGGCGCAGTTGCAGCTTCCGTCCGCCCCGGCGGCCGGGATGAAGACCTTGTGCGGCGCCGCCTTTTCCATCTGGTGGATGATGTGCTTCTCGGTGGCGATGATGAATTCTGGCTGCGCCGATTTCAGCACGTAATCGAGGATCATCTTGGTCGAACCGACATGGTCGGCATGATTCAGGATGGCGTCCGGGCATTCCGGGTGGGCGACGATGGGGGCGGACGGATGGCGGACCTTGAGCTTGATAAGTTCCTGTTCCGAGAATTGCTCGTGCACGATGCACGAACCCGGCCAAAGCGTCATCTCGCGTCCCGTCCGGCGGGCGATGTAGGCGCCGAGGTGGCGGTCGGGGGAGAACAGGATCGGCTTGTCGGCCGGCAACTGGCGGACGATGTGTTCGGCGTTCGACGAGGTGACGATGACGTCGGACAGGGCCTTCACCTCGGCCGAGCAGTTGATGTAGGTGACCGCGATGTGGTCCGGGTGCTTTTCCCGGAACTGGCGGAAAGGCCCGGGCTGGCAGGAATCCTCCAGCGAGCAGCCCGCCTCGTGGTCGGGCAGGACGACGGTCTTGCCGGGGCTCAGGATCTTCGCCACCTCGGCCATGAAGCGCACGCCGCAGAAGACGATCATGTCCGCGTCGGTCGCCGCCGCCTTGCGCGACAGGTCCAGGGAATCGCCGACGAAGTCGGCCAGGTCCTGGATTTCGCCGTCCTGGTAGTAATGGGCCAGGATGACCGCGTTCTTCTCGCGGCGCAGGCGGTCGATCTCGGCCTCCAGGTCCAGGGTGGAGGGGATGCCGCGCTCGGTCAGCGCGCCTTCCTTGGGCAGGATGATGGTTTCGGCCATGGCCTCGGGTCCCGGACTGTCGATGGAACGGCAAAGAGCCTTGCAGTTTTTCGCCGCCGCGCCAAGCTTGATTATATCACGAGGAGGCTTCCCATGCCCGTTCCCCCCGCCATCGCCGCCCTGGTTCCCGAGATGCTCCTGTGGCGGCGCGACATCCATGCCCATCCGGAAGCCGCCTTCGAGGAACGCCGTACCGCCGCCCTGGTGGCGGAAAAGCTGCGCTCGTGGGGGATCGAGGTGACGGAAGGCGTCGGCCGTACCGGGGTGGTCGGCAGCCTGACGACGGGCGAGGGGCCTTGCCTCGGTCTTCGCGCCGACATGGACGCCCTGAAGATCGTCGAGGCGGAAGGGCTTCCCCATCGGTCGACGGTGCCGGGCCGCGCCCACGCCTGCGGGCACGACGGCCATGTGGCGATGCTATTGGGCGCCGCCAAGGTCCTGGCGGAAAGCCGGAAGTTCAAGGGCACGGTGCGCTTCGTCTTCCAGCCGGCCGAGGAACTGGAAGGCGGCGCCGACGCCATGGTCCGTGACGGCCTGTTCGAACGGTTCCCGATGGACGAAATCTATG
>JAMOBD010000139.1 GCA_039908345.1 Magnetospirillum sp. WYHS-4 | reverse complement strand
TGGCTTTTCCATGTCTCTTTCCATGGTCGACAGTGGTGGACCGCGATTAAGGCGCGGTTAAGGCACGATGAACTTTCCATGACGCAGTTCGACCCGGCGCGTCGCCAGTCGGTCGACCACGCGGCGGTCGTGAGAGACCACCACCATGGCCTGGGGCAATCCCTCCAGAATGGCCAACAGCCGCTCCAGCGCCTTCTCGTCCAATGCGTTGGAGGGTTCGTCCAGCAACAGGACCTCGGGCCGCATGGCCAGCACGGTCGCCAGGGTGACCAGCCGCTTCTCGCCACCCGAAAGGCGGATCGCCACCCGGTCACGAAACTCCGGGATGCCCAAGGCCTCCAGGGTCTCGTCCACCCTCCGCGCCGCCTCGGCGCGCCCCAGGCCCAGGTTGAGCGGTCCGAAAGCCACGTCCTCGGCCACCGTTGGGCAGAACAACTGGTCGTCGGGGTCCTGGAACAGCAAGCCGGCGCGCGCACGCACATCGATAAAATCCTCCTCGGACCGCCGCTCCCGCCCGAAGGCCGTCACCGTTCCCGCCTGGGGATGCAGCAGGCCCACCATCAAGTGCAGCAAGGTGGTCTTGCCGGTGCCGTTGGCACCCACCACCGCCACCCGTTCTCCCGCTGCCAGGGCAAAATCGAGGCCAGCCAGCACCGGCCGGCCAGAGTCATAGGCGAAGCCCAGGCCGGAAAGGATAAACAGGCTCACGGCAATGCCTCCAATCCCACCAGGCCGGCTAGGCCGCCCAGGAACAGGACGACGAAGGCCGCGTCCGCCCATCCGAAGGTCATCTCGTCGACCAAGTGTAGATGGCCATCGAAGCCCCGGCATTTCATCGCCGCCAGCACCCGCTCGGAGCGTTCGACACTGCGCACCAGCAACATGCCGACCAGATAGCCCAGGCTGCGCCAGGTATGCCGGTCGCTACGCGGCCGGAAGGCGCGGGCCCGCATGGCCAGTCGCAAACGTCCGTATTCCCGCTGCAGGACGTCGACATAGCGGACCATGAGCAGCAACAGATGGATCAGGGCGTCCGGCACCTTCAGATGCTTGAGGGCATGGCCGAGGGCCGAAAGTTCCATGGTCCCCGCCAGCGCCAGCAGGGCCAGCAAGGCCGCGTTGGCTTTGAGCGCCACCGCCAGGGCCTGCAACAAGCCTTCGCGGCTGGCCGGCCAGGGCCCCAGGAGAAACAGTTCCTCGCCCGGCACGGTGAAAGGCAGAAGGGCCAACGCCATGACCACGAAGGCGTCCATGGCCGCCAGCTTACGCAGGGTCGGCCGCCACGGAAGACCGGCCACCGCCGCCAGGAGGACGGCTAGGACCAACGCCGCCGCCAGGGCCGCCGTCTCGCGGAGAGAGATCGTCACCACCCCGAAGGCCAGAGCCGCCAGCAGCCGCAGACGGGGATCGAGCCGCTGCACCGGTCCTTGGACGACGGAATCGCGGAAGTCCGGGTCGATCATGGGCGCGGCGCCCGGCGGCCGAGAAGGAAGAAGGCTATTCCCGCCAGGCCCAGGATGTAGCCGATGCCGCCCAGGACGTCGTGCCAGCGGATGCGTTCCTCGTAGGCGGCGATCTGGGCGCGCAGCGGCGCGATCTGACGGGCCACCGCCAATTCCAGGTCGCCGGCTCCGGGCGGAATGCGGGCCGCGTCGCCGGCCGGCAGGGTCACGGGGAACTCCTCCGCCTTGACCACGAAGGTGGCAGCATGGCCGTCGTCAAGGTCGACCGTCAGCAGATGATCCATACGGCTTCCCACCGGCAGGGAAAAGCCGCCGTCGGGCCCGGTGGCCGCTTCTCCGAGCAGGGCGCCATCGGGACCCTTGGCCCGCACGGTAAGGCCGGCTCCCTTGCCGCCGCCGCCGAAGGTCACCACACCCTTGATCCGGTCGCCCTCCGCCGTCGCGAACAGATTTATCCTATGGGCCCAGGCCGGTGCGGTGGCCAGGACGAGGAGAAGCAGGGCCGCGATCCCGGTCTTGCCCATGGCGGTAGGAGCCTCCGTTGAAATCGTCATACTGTTTCCGCGAGTATAGG
>JAMOBD010000138.1 GCA_039908345.1 Magnetospirillum sp. WYHS-4 | reverse complement strand
CGATAGGGGTCGGGAAGGGCTCCGCCCTCCCCGCCCTCCGAACCGTGCGGGCAGTTTTCCTGCACACGGCTCTCCAGTCGATGGTTTCCTCATCGGGAGTCTCTCGCTGCCAAGTGGGCACTCCTCAAGGTGAACAGCCCGGCTTGTGCGAAGAAGGCGTTGGTCCAGCGTGACGTCGCGGCATAGCAGAACCCGAGGCCGCCGCGCTTTCCCTGTTTGAGCAGGATGGCGCGCAGCCGTCGGCGGATGAACCTGTCCAGCGGAGAAAACGTCGTCCAGTGGGCATGCTTGAAGTACCCGAACCAGCCCCGCAGGACGGGATTGAGAGTGGCGATGACCCGCTCCAGGCTCACGCCCTGGGTCCGTCGCGTCTTCTCCCGCACCTTGTCCTTGAAGCGGTCCAGGCTCTTCTTGCGGATCAGCCGCAGCCCCCCCTCGAAACGGTATCCGAGGAAATCGAAGCCCTGGCCACGCTGGCGGCAGTCGCCCAGATGCGTCTTGTCCGGGTGCAACGCGAGGCCACTCGCCTCGACCCACGCCCGGATGTCCGCCAGGGCGGCCTCCGCTTCGTCCCGGCTTCGACACAGGACCACGAAGTCATCCGCATACCGCACCATCCGATATCCCTTGCCGGCCAGGAGTTCGTCCAGGGGATGGAGGTAGAGATTCGCCAGTAGCGGACTGATGACGGCCCCTTGCGGGGTTCCGCCCGTCGGCGTCCAGCGGTCCATCCCGTGCAGAACATCCTGGTCGAGCCACGCCTGGAGCAAGGCGAGAACACGGCCATCACTGATCCGTGCCGAGACCTGCTTCATCAACCGGTCGTGCGGGATGCTGTCGAAGTAGCTGCGGAGATCGGCATCCACCACGAAGGTGTGGCCCTCGCAGACCAGACGGTCCACCTCGCGCAAGGCATCCTTGCAGCCCCGGCCCGGCCGGAACCCGTAGCTCGATGGCAGGAACACCGCTTCGAAAATCGGTTCGATGGCGAACTTCACCGCCGTCTGGACGATGCGGTCCTTGACCGTGGGTATGCCCAGCGGCCTCGTCTTGCCATCGCCTTTGGGGATGTCCACCCGCCGGACCGGTTGCGGGCGATAGGCTCCCGTCCGCAGGTCCGACGCCAGTTCGGCCAGATAGTCCTCTGCCCGCGCCGCGAACCGTTCGATGCTCTGTCCATCCACTCCCGCGGCTCCGCGGTTGGCCCGGACTTTCTCCCAGGCCGCCGCCAATGTCGCCGGAGCGTACACCTTGTCGATCAAACTGAACCAGCGGCCTCCCTTGACGCCGTTGCCCAGCGCCGAGACCATGCGCTCGGTCCAGATCGAGGCTTCCACCCACGACCAGTCGCGGGCGTCTGCATCTTGTCTAGCCGTTCCCGGCACTGACGATGCTTGGTCTTGCCTCTTGCCGTCCATCGCGCATCCATCTTCCTGCCCCCCTTCCCTTCAGGCGGTTTATGCTCTCCGCCCGTCTCCACGGCGCCGCGCGCCGCATCGCGGTATTATGAGGGCTCTGACTCCTGCCGTCCTCACCTGGCCGGCAGGTCTCTCCGCTTACTCCGCCTTGCCGTCCGAGCATCCCATCCCCACCCACGTCGCGCACCCGGATGTCGCTTTCACCGTCACCACAGCGCATCCGATGATTTCCAGGCTTCGCCCTACCCGGGCAGGCTCGCCGTGCCACGCCGCCGTATCGGGTTCGTTCCCTACGGGCTGCTCTTTCGTCTCCTGTTGCTCCCCACCCCGCCTCGCGGCGACGCAGTTACTCTCGACTACGCACGATGTGACGTCGTGCGGCAGGGACTTTCACCCTGCTGACAAGGCGTCCTCACGGACGCACCCGGGCGCCCCGCGTCCGCGGGGCTTGGCCGCGCCCGCAATGGGCGCTGGTGGCTCGCGCCACTTTTTTCTTTGGTCCCTCGATAGGGGTCGGGAAGGGCTCCGCCCTCCCCGCCCTCCGAACCGTGCGGGCAGTTTTCCTGCACACGGCTCTCCAGTCGATGGTTTCCTCATCGGGAGTCTCTCGCTGCCAAGTGGGC
>JAMOBD010000137.1 GCA_039908345.1 Magnetospirillum sp. WYHS-4 | reverse complement strand
ATTCCCGAGGTGCCGTCGAGGGTGGCGGGAGAGAGCATGCCCCCGATCTGGGCGCGGAAGTCCTCGTTCACCGAGTCGGCATGAATGCGCAGGACGTCGCCGCCGGTTCCCCCCACCAGGGTCAAATAGCCGCCGCCGGTCTCGCCCGCGTCGGCCTGGGAAAGGGTCATATCGACGGTATGGCCCTGCAATTCGATCCGCTCGATGCCGGACACGGTGGCATTCCGGAAATCGGTATCGGCGGTGACGCGGAGCGTGTCGATGCCGGTGCCGCCGATGATGGTTTCCCCCGCCGCCACATCCCCCGTGTTGAACTGGAAGACGTCGTTGCCGGCACCGCCGAGCAGCCGATCCGTTCCCGTGCCGCCGGTGAGGGTATCGTTGCCGGAGTTGGCGGACAGCACGTCGTCGCCAGCGCCGCCCGCCAGGATATCGGCCCCGGAACCACCGCTCAGAATATCGGCGACGCTCGACCCGGTGAAATTCACGGTCGTGGAAGCGTAGGTGCCATAGAGCCACAACACGGCGCCATGGCCACCCGTCCAGCCGGGTCCATCGCCCCAATCCTGGTACGTCTTGCCGCTGGAGGCATCCAGGTTCAGACCCACATAGGTATCGGTAAAGCCTTTCACCTTGATGACCGCGCCCTGGTTGCTCACGCTGCCGCCGTCGAAGTCAATCCAGGAACTTGCGCCGGTCATGTCGCCCCCGGCATCGATGGTCGTCAGGGCATCGAACTGGACCTTCAACAGGGACACATTGGGTGACGGACTGGTGGACGGTGCATCGATCTTCAGTTGTTCGATGGTGTTGAAGGTCCACGCCGGGGTCAGATCGAAGCTGCCTCGAACGAGCACGGTATCGGTGCCGGCGCCGCCCACCAGGGTCTGAGGGCTGGTGCTCCGAAGGTCGAAGGTGTTGTTGCCGGCATCGCCGACGATGCTTCGCACATTGTTGCCCGCGACGATGCCCTCGATACCCGACAAGGTATCGTTGCCGTTGCTGCTGCTGGCGGTTCCCGCCGCCAGATCGACATACACGTACCCAGGGTGGCCGATATAATAGGCGAGGTCATGGCCCGCGCCGCCGTCGATGACATCGTTGCCCAAGCCGCCTTCCAGGGTGTCATCGCCGCTGGTTCCGGTTAGGGTGTCGTCACCCCCGCCGCCCGCCAGGATAAGCGTGTCGTCCGTTCCCCAGTTGATCAGGTTCAAGCCCGACAGGTCGTTGACGCCCAGCGTCACCGCGCTGCCCGCCCCATCAATGGTGATATCGGCGAGTTGCGCCGCCGTGGCGTAGAGGGTGGCGCTGCTTCCCGTGAAGGCGATCTGCTCGACTCCCGAGAAAGAGCCGGCGTTCCGAATATCCGCCCAACCCGAGACCAGGAGTGTATCGGTGCCGCTGCCGCCGCCAAGCGTGTGGGTGGCGGCGGAGGTTCCCGAAACTTGAAGGATATCGTTCCCCGCGCCGCCCAGCATGACGGGCAAGGCGTCCTGGGCGACGAGGGTATCGTTCCCGCTGCCGCCGATCAGGCCTGTATTGCCCCACCAATAATAGGAATACGGATCGAGAGCGAGGTCGTCGCTGTGCTCCGATCCGTCCAGGATGATCGAGGCGATTCCGTCGCCAGAGGCAAAGGCGTACTCCCAACCCTCGCCATCCAGCTTGACCACCAGCTTCTGCCCGGCGGCACCGTCCAGCGAACCGATGGTCAGATTCCCGCCCAGCGCGGTCAATTGGGACAGATTGACGGTTCCGTGGGTATTCTCCCCCTGGAAGCCGAACCCCTGGATATTGGCAAGCGAGGCGCCCCTCAGGTCATTGTTTCCAGTCAGGTAAAGGGAATTGCCGTTGGCAGCGTAGCCGCCACCGTCGATGACCTCCCCCGCCTGGACGTGTCCGGCCGCCAGATGGAAATTGTTGTCGCCGGCATCGCCGATCAGGGTATCGGCATGGGCCGATCCTTCGATATCCTCGATGTTCGACAGGCTATCGGTTCCGGCCCCGCCACTGGCGGTTCCCTGGGCCAGGTCGACCGTCACGG
>JAMOBD010000136.1 GCA_039908345.1 Magnetospirillum sp. WYHS-4 | reverse complement strand
CGACGATCCCGTCGGCCGCGCGGGCCGGGCGGCGGTCGGTCTCGGGGGGGGCGGCCTGGGGGGTGGCGACGTGCCAGACCTCGCCGGCCTTGTTTTCCGGCCTGGCGACGACAGCCGCCACCAGATCGTACCAGCAGCCCTCGGCGCGACCGCGCTTGCCTTCGTGGCCGCAGACGTAGAGCCGGTCCTCGGCCCGGGTCGTCGCCACGTAGAGCAGGCGCCGGTATTCCTGGTCGCCCCGCCGCCTTGCCGCCTCGCGCAGGTTTTTGCAGAGCGCCGTCTCGTTGTCCCCCCGCACGGGCCAGAGCAGGGCCGGCTCGGGGCCATCCAGATGCCAGAGCAACCGCGCCTCGCGTTGACGGGCGGGCAGGGAACAGGTGTCGGGCAGAAAGACGATGGGCGCCTGCAGGCCCTTGGCGCCGTGCACGGTCATCACCCGTACCTGGCCCTGGCCGTGTTCCAGGTCGCGCTTGATCTCGGCCCGCCCCGCCTCCAGCCAGTGCAGGAAGCCCTGCAGGGAAGGCACGCGGTCGCGCTCGAAGGCGAGCGCCAGGGCCAGGAACTCGTCGATGGGATCGTTGGCGTCGGGGCCCAGGCGCGCCAGGATGCGCCGCCGTCCGCCGTCGCGGCCCAGGACATGGGCGAAGAACTCGAAGGGCGGCGTGGCGTCCGCCTGGGCCAGCAGATCGACCAGCAGACCATGGGCCTGGGGAAAGTCGGCGCGCCGCGCCTTGAGTTCCTCCCACAGGCTGCCCTTGCGAAAATGGGCAAGGTCGAACAAGGATTCCTCGTCGAGGCCGATAAGAGGCCCTTTAAGCACCACCGCGAGGTTCAAGTCGTCCTGGGGCAGCAGGACGAAGCGGCCCAGCGCCATCAGGTCCATGACCGCCAACTGTTCGGTCAGCACCATGCGGTCGGTGCCGGCCACCGGGATTCCCCTTTCCTTGAGGCCGCGCACCAGGCGGTCGACGAAGGGGCTGCGGGTACGCACCAGCACCATGACGTCGCCCGGCACGACGGGCCGGTTCTTGGAAAGCAGCATTTCCCCGCCATCGAGCCAGCCCTTGACGGTATCGGCGATGCGGTCGGCCAGCCGGGCGGCGGGGCTGTCTTGCGACACCTGGTCCAGGGGGGCGTCCCAGGGATCGTCCTCGGGCACTTCCTCGGGCACCAGGGCCGGCCACAGTTCCACCAGCCCCGCCTGGCCCTTGCGGTACCAGAGATGGCGAATGGGCTTGTCGCCCGATAACAGACCGTCGCGGGCCGCGGCGTCGGAGAAGACCGCATCCACCGTGCCCAGCACGGCGTCGGTGGACCGGAACGATTCCGGCATTTCGACATCGACCAGGCGCTCCTGAGCCGCCTTGGCGCGGGCCGCGAAATGGTCGCGCCAGAGAGCGAAGCCTTCCGGATGGGCACCCTGGAAGCTGTAGATGGACTGCTTTTCGTCGCCCACCACGAACAGGGTTCGGTGGGCCGGTCGCGCGGTCTCGCCGGCGAAGAAATCCCCGGCCAAGGCGGCGACGATCTCCCATTGCTCGGGGCTGGTGTCCTGGGCTTCGTCGACCAGGATGTGGTCGAGGCCGCCGTCCAGCTTGAACAGCACCCAGGTCACCCCGGCATCCCGCCCCAGCAGGTCGCGGGCCGCCAGGATCAGGTCGTCGTAGTCGAGAATGGCGCGCCGCTCCTTGGCCTCGCGGTAGGCTCCCAGGATGGCGGCGCCCAGGTCGATCAGGGCGGCGGTCGCCTCGGCTACCGCGATGGCCTTCAGGCGTTCGGCCACCGCATGGACACGGGCCTGCTCGGCCTGCAGAAGATCGGGGACCTGAGGATCGATTTCGGCTACCGCCTTGGTGGCGAGGCGAGCGCGCGGTTCGCCCTTGTCGGTCAGGAAGACCTGGATGTGGCCGCCGAACAGGTCGGGCCGCAGGTCGGGCGGAGCCTCCAGCCAAGTCTGGAGGCGCAACGCCCGTTCGACGTCGCCCTTGCCGCCGCGGGCCAATGCGGCGGAGGCCCGGCGCAGGCCGGCGTCGTCGTAGGCGCCGGTGGCGCAGGCGG
>JAMOBD010000135.1 GCA_039908345.1 Magnetospirillum sp. WYHS-4 | reverse complement strand
GGCGGGGGCGGCGGGGGCGAGGGCGGCGGCGGCCTGCGTCGGGGCGGCGCTGGCGAGAAAGCGCAGCAGGTCGCGGGGCGTTTCGGCCTCGGCGAAAGCGGCTTCGGGGAGGGCGGCGCCGAATTCCCTTTCCAGGCGGGCCAGCAGTTCCACCCGCCCCAGGCTGTCGAAGCCCAGGTCGCGGTCGAGCCGGCTATCCAGGCGGGGCGGCGGCGCCTTGCGGCCCGGATGCAACTCCCCCGCCACCTGGCCCACCAGGGCCAGAAGACGCGCATCGTCGGACGGGGGCACGCGGTCGGGCATGCCGGCAGTATACACCGATTCAGTGGTGGTCTTCGTTGAAGAGGGTAAGACCGTGGCGGCGGTCGATGAACTTGTAGCGGACGCTCAGGGGCGCGAAACGGGCCTTGATGGCATCGAAAATGATTTCCTTGGAATAGGCCTTGCAGGAATAGACGTCCAACTGCAACTCCGCCGGGCGGTCCTCGTCCCACAGGTGCAAGACCACATGGCTGGTGGTGATGAGGGCCGAAACGGTGAGGCCCCGGTTGCCGGGCACGTCGGAATAGACGGCCTGGGGCGGGGCCAGCAGGGTCATGCCGACGGATTCGATCAGCCCCAGCAGCCAAGCCTCCCCTTCCCGCGGATCGGCGATCGGATCGGCGACCCAGGCCTGGACGATCAGATGGTGGTGTTCGTCGATGGGCATGGATCAGCCGGCGGAGGCGTCGATGCGCTTGGCGATATGGAAGACCCGGTTCAGGTCGTAGAGCGCCGGATCGCCGAAATAGCCGTCGATGCCGTAGAGTCGCCCCTCGCGGGCCAGGGGGGCGAAAAGGTCCGTGTAGCTCTCCCGCACCGGCCCCAGCTTGGAAATGCCGGGATTCCAGATGTAGACCTTGGGGGCGTAGTTGTTCTCCGACAGGGCAAGCGCCAGAAAATGGCGGAAATACAGGTCGGACTTGGGCATGGAATAGCCGATGAAGACGATGCGCCGGACCGTGGCGAGGTATTGTCGCATGGCCTGCCACTGCCCGAGGAACTGCTCGGGGTCCTTCTTCCAGGTCGGGGGGGCGATGTTCATATGACTGCCACGATAATTGACTTTCTCACTATTTTGTCTACGAAATATGTGGTGACCGTCTATCATTCCAGTAAGAATATATGGATTCGAACCGCTATCGTTAGTGCTTGGAATAAAGAAATTTGTACCGATTTCGAATCCCATATCGCTTAGTTTCTTGATTATGATGGCGGACTGATCGCTTTGAGTATTATTGAGCTCAGCCCAGTTAATTGCACCGTGCGGGCGAAGAACAAGGGACGACTTCGTGAAATCGAAATTGGAGTAATTATCCTGTTTTAGGTGAAGCCATGGCATATACTCGGCATCGCTTTGATCCGGTACGGGGGCGGTTGCTTTGGATTCGGTCAAATGGTTGCACCACAGGGCACGATCCAGAGCCAAATCCCAGTTGAACTGGATGAAGAGGGGGTGAAGTTGTTTGGAGTGCGAGGCGCTCTTCCGTTGTTCCTGGAATGACGCAAGGCAGAGGTAGGCCAACAGATTGGTATAATGATTGACCGAAGTCGGCCCGCCGATTTCCTCGGTCTGGCTTTCCCGCTTGATATGGTTCAGCGAGCTTGCCACGCTCTTGAACCGGCTGAAGTCCTTCACGAATTCGTTGCCCGCCTCATGGGTGGCCAGATAGATGGCCGTATTGAAGGCCTCCTGGACGGTCTGATCGCCCTTGACGGAGCCGTCATGTGGGAACAGGCGGTCGAGTTCGGCCAAGCCGTAGAGTTCTTCGATGTTGAGCAGGTCTGTCCGGACGTAGGCCGCCGAGCCGCGGATATTCTGGATGAAGTTCCGGATGGTGGTCAGCGTGGGCTCATGGGCCGGGTCCGCCGACAGGACGGTAAAGACCTTGTCCATGAAGCCGGCCATGGTTGGCACGCCTAGGTTGGCGGAACAACCGCTGCCGATGACCCAACTTGAACAGTGCCCGAGAAAAAGCTGTTCTGTAACAGACTGTTACGGAGTGGCACGGGTTTGTTAGCACTACATTCCGGGGTGGCGGGGTTTCAGGTGGGGGTTTCGTGG
>JAMOBD010000134.1 GCA_039908345.1 Magnetospirillum sp. WYHS-4 | reverse complement strand
GTGATTTCGACGCTGGACGTGGTGAGCGTGTAGGTCGCCCCGCCCTCGCCGGCGATCGTCAGCTTGGACACGTCCACGTCGTTGGTGGCGCCCGACAGCTTCAGGAACCCGGTGCCCGTCACCGCCAGGGCCCCCGTCGAGGCGTCGTAGGTAGCGCTGGTGATGGTCGGCGTCGTCGGGTTGGACACCGTCACCGCGTTGGTGGCGTCGGCGGTATCGCCCGTGGTGACGTTGGTGTCCCAGTCGTCCGCGGCGGCCAGGTTGAAGGTGGTGCCGCCGGTCGAACTGGTGCCGGTCTTGTTGAGGATCTGGTGCAGCGCCGCCTGGTCGGTGGCGTTCAGGGTCACCGTGAACTGGGTGGCGGAATCCCGTTCCACGCTGCCGGTGGTGAGCGTGTAGGTGGACCCGCCCTCGCCGGTCAGCGTCAGCTTGGACACGTCGATATCCATGCCGCCGCCGTTGGCTTGGATGTTGGTGCCGGTCACCACCAGGGCGCCGGTGGAGGCGTCGTAGGTGGCGCTGGTGACGCGGGGATTGATGGAAACCGTCACCGCGGCGCTGCCGTCGGCAATGTTCGCCGCGCCTTCCGCCGCCGCCAGCCAGTCGTCGGCCCCCGCCAGATTGTAGGTCGACCCGCCGGTCGATGTGGTGCCCACCTGGTCCAGCAGGGCGTCGACGTTGGTCTTGTCGGTACCCGTCAGTGTCACGGTGAAGGACGTCGCCGACGTAATCTCCACGTCGGACGCGCTGGTGATGGTATAGGTGGCGTTGCCGGTGCCGCCGGTCAGGGTCAGCTTGGAAATGTCGATGTCGTTGGTGGCGCCCGACTTCTTGAACAGGTTGGTGCCGGTCGCCACCAGGATGCCGGTGTCGGAATCGTAGGTGGCGCTGGTGATGGTGGGCGTCTGGATGTTGGATGCCGTGACGCCGTTGCCGGTGGTGTCGGCGATGTCGGAAGCCGACGGGCTGCCCGCCATCCAGTCGTCGGCCGCCGCCACGTTGTAGGTGGTGCTGTCGCCCGAGACGGTGCCGGCCTTGTTCAACAGGCCGTGCACGTTCAGCTTGTCGGTGGCCGACAGCGTGAGGGTGGCCGAAGTCGCCGAGGTGATCTCCACGTTGGCGGTATCGGTCAGCGTATAGGTCGCCCCGCCCTCGCCGGTCAGGGTCAGCTTGGAGGCGACGACGTCGTTGGTGGCGCCCGACAGGTTGACGAAGTTGAGCCCGCTCAGCACCAGCTGCCCGTTCGACCAGTCGTAGGTGGCGCCGGTCAGCGTGGGCGCCGTCCAGTTGCTGACCGTGATGCCGTTGCCGGTGGTGTCGGCCACGTTGACCGCGGCATCCGCACCCACAGCCCAATCTTCCGCCGCCGCCAGGTTGTAGGTGGCCCCGCCCACCGACGACGTGCCGTTCTTGTTGAGCAGCGCTTCGATGTTGGTGAGGTCGGCGCCCCCGAGCGTCACCGTGAACTGGGTCGCCGAGTCGATTTCCCTGTCGGACGCGCTGGTGATGGTGTAGGTCGCCCCGCCTTCCCCGGTGAAGGTCAGCTTGGAAATGTCGATGTCGTTGGACGCCCCCGACTTCTTCAAGAAGCCGGTGCCGGTCACCACCAGGGCATTGCTGCTGTAGTCGTAGGTGGCCGACGTGATGGTCGGGGTGGTCGGGTTGGACACCGTCACCCCGTTGCTGGTGGTATCGGCCACGTTGACCGAGGCCTCCGCGCCCGCAGCCCAGTCTTCCGCCGCCGCCAGGTTGTAGGTGGTGCCGCTGGTCGACGAGGTTCCAGCCTTGTTGAGGATCTGGTTCACCCCGGCCAAGTCGGTGGCGTTCAGCGTCACCGTGAAGGTGGTGCCGTTGGTGATTTCCACGCTCGACGTGGTGAGCGTATAGGTGTCCCCGCCCTCGCCGGTTAGCGTCAGCTTGGACACGTCCACGTCGTTGGTGGCGCCCGACAGCTTGAGGAACCCGGTGCCCGTCACCACCAGAACCCCGCCCGAGGCGTCGTAGGTGGCCGATGTGACCGTCGGCGTGGTGGGACTGCTGACCGTGATGCCGTTTCCCGTGGTGTCGGCCACGTTGACCGCCGCCGCCGCGCCCGCCGCCCAGTCTTCCGCCGCCGCCAGGTTGTAGGTGGTGCCGCCGGTGGACGAGGTGCCGGTCTTGTTGAGGATCTGGTTCACCCCGGCCAGG
>JAMOBD010000133.1 GCA_039908345.1 Magnetospirillum sp. WYHS-4 | reverse complement strand
AGTTCGCGGCGGCTGGGACCGACGGCGCGGTGGCGATCTGGGAGCGTTCTATCTTGAGATTGAGGAACTTGCCTCCTCACCCAAGACAGGAGCCCCGCCATGATCGACGCGGCCATCAGCCCATTGCGCCAGCGCATGATAGACGACATGACCATCCGCCGGCTTGGTTCCAAGACCCAGCACGACTATATCCGCCACGTCAAAGACTTTGCGGAGTTCTTCGGCCATTCTCCCGACAAGGCCACTGCCGAAGACGTTCGCCGCTATCAGGTGCGGCTGGTGTCAATTGGCACGACGGCACCGACCATCAACTCCATGGCCAGCGCCTTGCGCTTCTTCTTCAAGGTGACCTTGAAGCGGAGTGACCTGGCGGACGAGGTTCAGTCGGTCCGTGAGCCCCGCCGCCTCCCCGTCGTGCTGAGCCCCGAAGAGGTCGGCCGAATGCTGACCTCGACCACGAACATCAAGCACAGGGCGGCTTTGAGCCTTGCCTATGCCACCGGCCTGCGGGCCTCCGAGGTGATATCGCTGAAGATCTCCGACATCGACAGCGATCGCATGGTCATCCGGGTCGAACTGGGCAAGGGTAACAAAGACCGCTATGTCATGCTCTCGCCCAATCTGCTCGAACTGTTGCGGGAATGGTGGCGTCATGGGCGCAGGACAGGCCGGATAACTCCCGGTCAGCCGTGGCTGTTTCCCGGCTACCGCGGCCAGCATATGAGCACACGGCAGCTTCACCGCGTCGTCCGTCTGGCCGCGGCACGCGCCGGCGTCACCAAGCGTGTCGGCGTCCATACGCTACGCCACAGCTTTGCGACACATCTTCTGGAGCAGAAGACCGACATCCGGGTCATTCAGGTTCTGCTCGGGCACAAGAAGCTCGACACCACGGCACTCTACACCCGCGTCGCCATCAAGGCGATCGGCGAAGTCACCAGCCCGCTCGACCTCCTGCCCACCGAGGTGAAGCCGCCCGCCTGAGGCGTAGCCCGCCATGTCACATCCGCCAGTCGAGGTGGCCGATATCTTCCGCCACTGCGGACCAGCCTGGCGCGACGCCAATGCCGGTCATCTGAGTTGCGGCCAACTGAAGGTCATGTCGGCGATCGAGCGCTGCCGAACGGCGGCCTTGGGCGGTCATGTCGAACGCTGCGAGGACTGCGCGCATCCGCGGATTTCTTATAATTCCTGCCGCAATCGCCATTGCCCAAAGTGCCAGGCCATCGCCGCCAAGGAGTGGTTGGCCGAGCGCCAGGCCGAACTGCTGCCGGTGTCGTATTTCCATATGGTGTTCACCTTGCCGGCACCGATTGCCGACATCGCTCATCAAAACAAGGCGGTCATCTACGCCCTGCTGTTCAAGGCCGCCGCCGAGGCGCTGATCACCATTGCGGCCGATCCCAGGCACCTTGGCGCCCGCATCGGCTTGACCGCCGTGCTGCACACTTGGGGCTCGGCCCTGACCCACCACCCGCATGCCCACATCATCGTGCCTGGCGGCGGCATTTCACCCGATGGACTGCACTGGATCTCGTGCCGCCCCGGCTTCTTCCTGCCCGTCCGGGTGCTCTCGCGACTTTTCCGCCGCCTGTTCCTGGAAAAGCTGGTCGCCGCCCACGGTGCCGGACGTCTGCAATTCTTTGGCGACCATGTCGCCCTAAACGCTCCGGCGGCCTTCGAAACCTATCTTGCTCCGCTACGAAGGGCGGAATGGGTGGTCTATTCGAAGCGACCCTTCGGCGGCCCCGAAGCCGTGCTCGCCTACCTGTCCCGCTACACCCATCGCGTCGCCATTTCCAACAGCCGCATCATCGCCTTCGACGGCCGCCGCGTCACCTTCAAATGGAAGGATTACCGGGCCAAGGAAGCCGTTCGCTACAAGGTCATGACGCTGGACGCCGACGAGTTCATCCGGCGCTTCCTCATCCATGTGCTGCCCGAAGGTTTCCACCGCATCCGTCATTACGGCCTGTTCGCCAACGGCAATCGTGCCGACAATCTCGAACGAGCCCGCCGGCTGCTCGGCGTGCCCAACCCCGCGCCACCGTGCGGTGTCGGCAATCCCGCCGAGGGCGGCGACGGCGACGGCGACGAGCGAAACACTTGTCCCTGCTGCGGTGGACGCATGGTCGTCATCGAGACCTTCGAGCCCGGCTTCCTGCCTCGGCACTGGCCCATCCCACCGAGTGGGATCGACAGTTCATGACCACCACCGCCTCGTCACCACCGCAGATCGCCATACCGATCCCAAGCCAACCTTCACCCGGCTTCGACGCCCCTTCGCCCACGGCAACGCAAATGGCCTTCCCGGACCACTGGAACA
>JAMOBD010000132.1 GCA_039908345.1 Magnetospirillum sp. WYHS-4 | reverse complement strand
GCTTCCAGGACGCCTTCCAGCAGCAGTTCAACAACATCTTCACCGACGTCTTCACCGAGCAGGTCATCCAGCAGGGCACCACCAACCAGTTCCAGGAATTCCTGGTCGCCACCACCGGCAACGACAACCTGGTGGGCGGCGATTCCAACACTCAGTTCTTGATGACCTACGGCACCAGCCTCGGCGGCACCGACACGGTGAACGGCGGCGGCGGCACGGACGAACTCGCCCTGAAGGATCTTTACGAGACTCAGGCGATCTACGACGCGACCGCCAAGACGATCACCTATTCCAACTTAAACGGCACTATCCACGGCGTCATCACCCTGACCTCGATCGAACAGGTTTTCGCCGCCGGGTCGGGCCAGACCCTCACGGGGATCAACAGCGGGGTCGCCAGCGGCGGTGCGACCCTCAATTCGGGCGCCACCGGCGTCCGTCTGGCATTCGAGGATTCGGACAGCGGCAAGGGCTACATCTGGGTCGGCGGCACTAGTGGCGACACGTTGAGCCTGGCCAACAACACGTCGCTCGGCTACGGCTCCTTGGGGCATACAATCGTCGGGGCCAACACCTTCGGCGGCATCCTGGCCGGCCTGGACGGCGACGATACCCTGACCGGTTCGGCCCACGGCGACAACATCATCTTCGGCGGCACGGGCGCGGATACCGTCAACCTGACCACCGCCGCCAGCCAGAACAACGCCCTTTACGGCGAGGCGGGCAACGACATCTTCGTCCTGACGGGCACCAACACCAACGCCTATGTCGGCGCGATCCTGGGCGGCGACGGTACCGACACGGTGAAGACCGGCGATCAGGTGTTCAACCTGGGGACTTCCGGCTTCAATCTGGCCGGAATCGAAGCCATCGAGAGTACCTACGGCGGCGGCGCCAACACCATCGTCGTCCGCAACGACTTCCTGCCCGGGGCGAGCGGCAGCGTCACCACCATCAGCGCCGGCGCCGGAAGCTCCATCCTGCAAAGCAGCGGGGCGACCTTGAACATTTACGGCGTCACCTCCCTGGATGGCGACTTCACGACGCTGAAGGCGGGCATCTCCGGATCGGCGCCCGGCATATTCTACCTGAGCGAAGCGCAGCTTTCGGGCATCACCACCTTCCAGAGCCTATACCAGGGCGGAGAGATCCACATCGTCGGCGGCGGCCCGGCCAGCTTCGTCGGCAAGACCTTCACCGATGTCACCAGTTTCTACGGGTCCAACGCGGCCAACGATACCCTCATCGCGAACTTCTCGGATATCGACACCTCGACCAGCGGCAAGAGCTTCTGGGGCATGGCGGGGACCGACACCCTGGAGATCTTCAATTCCGCCGGCACCCTGGCCGATGCCGATTTCGCCAACATCCACGGCTTCGAAACCTTCAAGCTGGCGGATGCCGCTGGTGGCGACTACACCTTCGGCAGCAATGCCCAGGCAGCCTTCGGCGGTTCCTTCACCATCGACGGCGCCGCGGTGGCCAACAACGCGGTCACCATCAACGGGTCGGGCCTGACCGGGGTCGGGTTCACCCTCGATCTCAGCAACAGCACCGCCAACAACGTCATCTACGGCGGAACCGGCAACGTCGGCAACGACACCATCACCGCCGGTTCGGGCAACGACACCATTACCGGCAACGGCGGCAGCGACGTCATCAACGTCGGGGCCGGTAACGATGTCATCAAGTACGATATCGCCCACCTCCATAGTTCCGACCCGACCACGGGCGACATCATCAAGGGCTGGGCGCAGGGAAGCGGCAGTTCGGATACCATCTGGTTCGACACTTTCGCCCTGATCGAAGGCGACGGCGTGGGGACGGGCGTGGGCGGATTGTCCGGCGAAACCACGGGCATCGATTCCGATACCATTCTGTCCAACGAATCCTCGGTAATCGTCAAGACCGCGGCGTCGGCGGCATTGACCTTCTCGACCGGGAACAGTCTGGACGCCAGCAATATCTCCACCGCCATCGGCGAAATCGTCGGGCGCTACGCCACCGCCGGCGACATCGTGAGCGGCGGCAAACATATCCTCTTGATGGAGGACGGCAACGCCACCTCGGCCAACCGGGACTTGGCGATCTTCCTGGTCAGCGACTCCAACAACAGCACCACGGTCGATTCGGGGGAAGTCAAGCTGATCGCGGTGATCCAGGACGCCGGCACCACGGCCGTCGATTCCGCCGACTTCGTCAACAATTCCTGACCCGGCATGGCCCCGAGCCGGTTCCGATGCGATGAGGATGCTCTGTGCGCGACGTCACGGCAGTGGCGGGCGCCGGAGGCCATGATAATGGACGATAGCGTGCGGCAGGCGAGAGGATGCGAGCATGTCCTTGCTTAACGAATCCGACCAGGACGGCGGGCTGATCCAACTGGCGCAGGCGGGGCGCGGCTCTTTGGGCGAGCCGATCGGCAAGGTGGAC
>JAMOBD010000131.1 GCA_039908345.1 Magnetospirillum sp. WYHS-4 | reverse complement strand
TTCATGGCCCGCGACTTCATGGAACGGCAGCACATGTCGCGCTTCGAGTTCGGGGTGCTGATCCTGTTCGCGACGCTCGGCATGCTGCTGATGATTTCGGCCAACAACTTGGTGTCGCTCTATGTCGGCCTCGAATTGCAGAGCCTGTCGCTCTACGTGATCGCCGCTTTCCAGCGCGACGACTCCCGCTCCACCGAGGCCGGCCTGAAGTACTTCGTCCTCGGCGCCGTGGCTTCCGGCATGCTGCTTTACGGCGCCTCGCTGATCTACGGTTTCACCGGCACCACCGATTTCGAGGCCTTGGCCACCCAGTTCCGCGACCTGCAAGGCCACCGGCCGCCGGTCGGCTTGGTGTTCGGTATGGTCTTCGTCCTAGCCGGCTTGGCCTTCAAGGTTTCGGCGGCGCCCTTCCATATGTGGACACCCGACGTCTACGAGGGGGCGCCGACTCCCGTCACCGCCTTCTTCTCCCTGGCCCCCAAGATCGCCGCCCTGGCGCTGCTGACCCGCGTCGCCATGGGGCCCTTCGGCGGTCTGATCGCCCAGTGGCAGCAGGTGATCGTCGCGGCGGCGGCGCTCAGCATGTTCGTCGGTGCCTTCGCCGCCCTGGTGCAGAAGAACATCAAGCGGCTGATGGCCTACAGCTCCATCGGTCATGTGGGCTACGCGCTGATCGGCCTGGCGGCCGCCGACCAGGCGGGCGTCAAGGGCGTGCTGATCTACCTGTCCATCTATCTGTTCATGAATATCGGCGCCTTCGCCTGCATTCTGGCGATGCGGCGCGGCGACCGCATGGTCGAGGGTATCGACGACCTGGCCGGCCTATCCAAGACCCATCCGGGAATGGCGGCGGCGATGGCGATCTTCATGTTCTCCATGGCCGGCATACCGCCCCTGGCCGGATTCTTCGGGAAGTTCTACATCTTCCTGGCGGCGGTCAATGCGGGACTCTATACCCTGGCGATCATCGGCCTCCTGATGAGCGTGGTGGCGGCCTTCTACTACATCCGCATCGTCAAGGTGATGTACTTCGACGAGCCTGCCGAAGGCCTGGAGCGCGTGGTCCCGCGCGAGGTCGCCGGGGTGTTGGTGGTGTCCAGCCTGATCGTGCTGCTGTTCTTCCTCTATCCCGGCCTGCTTCTGGGCGGCGCAGAGGCCGCCTCGGCGGCCTTGTTCCCCTCCGGCTGATGGCCTTTACGGTCCGGACGTTCGCGGTTCTCGATTCCACCAATGCGGAAGTCCGGCGCCAGGCGGCGGCTGGCGCGCCCGAGGGGATGGTGGTCGTGGCCGAGCGCCAGACGGCCGGACGCGGCCGGCGCGGCCGGACCTGGGTATCCGAACCAGGAAACCTCTACGTCTCCATTCTTCTGCGCCCCCCTGCCGAAGCGGCGGCGCAACTGACCTTTGCCGCTTCCCTGGCGGTGGCGGAGGGGGTCGAGAGCCTGGTGCCGGGACGCCGGGTGGCCTGCAAGTGGCCCAACGACGTGCTGCTGGACGGCGCCAAGCTGGCCGGCATCCTGCTGGAATTCGATGGCGAATGGCTGATCGCCGGCATCGGCGTCAACGTCGCCCATCATCCGGGAGGCACAGAATTTCCGGCGACGGACCTGGGCGGCGCGGTGACGGTATCCCATGTCCTGGAGAGTATCCTGGCCCGCCTGGATGTCTGGCTGGCGGTTTGGGAGCGCGATGGTTTCGCCCCCTTGCGCCAAGCCTGGCTGGCACGCGCCCATGGTCTGGGCGGCCCGATTGAAGTTCGCTTGCCGGATCGCCGATTGACGGGCATCTTCCGGGGGCTCGACGCGGACGGGGCCCTGATCCTGGGGGGCGCGGACGGCGACGAACGCATCCTGGCCGGCGACGTCTTTCCGGCTGTTTGAGGTGGGACCCATGCTTTTGGCCATCGATTGCGGGAATACCAATACGGTCTTCGCGGTTTTCGCCGACGACGGGGCGCTCAAGGGCGAATGGCGGGCCTCGACCACCACCAACCGGACCGCTGACGAGTTGGGCGTCTGGCTGACCCAACTGTTGTCCCTGGACGGCATCTCGCGCGAGGCCGTTCGCGACGCCATCGTGGCGACCGTGGTGCCGGCCTCGGCTTTCGCCCTGAAGACCCTCTGCCGACGCTACTTCAACTGCGATCCCCTGATGGTCGGCGAACCGGGCGTCGATCTGGGCCTGGAGGTCTTGGTCGACCACCCGGAGGAGGTGGGCGCCGACCGTCTGGTCAACGCCGTGGCCTGCCGCGAGTCCCACGGTGGACCGCTGATCGTCATCGACTTCGGTACCGCTACCACCTTCGACGTGGTCGATGGCGCGGGCAACTACTGCGGCGGCGTCATCGCGCCGGGCATCAACTTGTCCCTGGAGGCATTGCATATGGCGGCGGCCAAGTTGCCACGGGTCGCCATCGGGCGGCCCAAGGCGGTCATAGGAAAGGGCACGGTCAGCGCCATGCAGTCCGGAATCTATTGGGGCTACGTGGGCATGATCGAAGGCCTGGTGCGGCGCATCCAGAAGGAATTCGGAGCGCCCATGAAGGTGGTGGCGACGGGGGGCTTGGCGTCGTT
>JAMOBD010000130.1 GCA_039908345.1 Magnetospirillum sp. WYHS-4 | reverse complement strand
GCCTCGCGGGTATCGACCAAGTGGCGCAGTTCGCCTTCGCTGCCGACCCGCAGGATGCGGGCGAAGGCCGGCGCGCCTTCGAAGCGGCTCAGGAATTCCCGGGCCTCCGCCCCGCCGTCCTCGTCCAGCACCGCCAGGGTCACGTTGGTCACGTCGTAGGTGGCGGCATAGGAAAAGACGAACAGCTGGATCAGCGGCGGCACGATCAGGGTCATGCGGCTTTTCGGATCGCGCCAGACCGCCAGAAGTTCCTTCAGGATCAGGGCCAGCAAGCGGACGTGCATCTCAGTCGAGCCTCTTGCGGGTGCGGCGGCCAGTGAGAATCAGGAAGAACGCGGCGATGGCGCCGATCGCCGCCGTATCGGGCAGGATCTCGCCCGGCACGTCGCCGGCCAGGAACAGGGTCTGCAGGATGGACACGAAATAGCGGGCCGGCACCAAGTGGCTGATGGCCTGGATGGGCCAGGGCATGGAACCGATCTCGAAAATGAAGCCCGACAGCATGAAGGCGGGCAGGAAGGCCGCCACCATGGCCACCTGACCGGCGACGAACTGGTTGCGGGCCACGGTTGAGATGAACAGCCCGGTGGCCAGGGAGGCCGCCAGAAACACCGCCGTGGTTCCGGTCAGGGTGAGGAAGGACCCACGCAGCGGCACCCCGAACAGCCACACCCCCATGGCGACCGACAGCCCCATGCCCCCCATGCCCAGCAGGAAATAGGGCACCAGCTTGCCGATGAGGATCTCCCCCACACCGGCCGGCGTGGTCATCAGGGCTTCCATGGTGCCGCGCTCCCACTCGCGGGCCACCACCAGGGCGGTCAGCAGGGTACCGATCAGGGTCATCACGATAGCGATCAGGCCGGGCACCAGGAAGTAGCGGCTGCGCAGTTCCGGATTGAACCAGACGCGCGGTTCCAGCGTGACCGCCAGCGGCGCCGTCATTCCTTTCTGCAAGGCCTCGATTTCCAGCCACTTGGCCCAAAGGCCCTCCACATAGCCCTTGACCAGGCGTGCCGTGTTGGCATCGGTGCCGTCCAGCAGAAGCTGCACCGGCGCCGTTTCGCTTCGCCCCAGGCGGGCCCCGAAATCGGCCGCCAGCACCGCCACTCCTTTCAGGCGGCCGGCCTGCAGGTCCTCCTCGGCGGCGCGGCGCTCGGGGTAGGTGGTCACGGCGAAGTAGGGCGAATGGGCGAATCCGGCGACGAAGCTGCCGGTTTCACCCGTCGGGTTCTCGATCACCAGCCCCAGGCGGACGCCGACCGGATCGAGGGAGACCCCGTAGCCGAACAGGAACAGCAGCACGGCGGGCAGCACGAAGGCGATGGCGATGCTGGACGGGTCGCGCACCACCTGCAGCGCCTCCTTGCGCACCAAACCCCAGAGACGGCGCGGGGCGGCCATCACGCGGCCTCCCGGCCGTCAGCGGCGATCAGGGCGACGAAGGCGTCGTCCAGGGTGGGATCGGGGCAGGCGGCGCCCCGCGCCCCGTCCTTCAGGGCGTCGGGCGTATCGAGCGCGATCAGGCGGCCCCGGTAGACGATACCCACCCGGTCGCAGTATTCGGCCTCGTCCAGGAAGTGGGTGGTCACCAGCACGGTCACCCCATGAGCCGCCATACCGTTGATGCGGCGCCAGAATTCCCGTCGGGTCAAGGGATCGACGCCGGACGTGGGTTCGTCCAGGAACAGGATGGCCGGATCGTGCAGGGTGGCGCAGGCGAGAGCCAGGCGTTGCTTGAAGCCCAGCGGCAGCAAGATGGCATCCGCCTTCAGGTAGGGCTGCAATTCGAAGGCCTCCACCATGCGTTCCACCGCCGCCCGGCGGCGCTTCCCCGCCAGACCGTAGGCCCCAGCGAAAAAGTCCAGGTTCTGGGCGACGCTCAGTTGGCCGTAGAGCGAGAACTTCTGCGACATGTAGCCGATGCGCGCCCGCGCCGCACCAAGCGCGTGCCCCAGATCGATGCCGGCGACCCGCGCCACCCCGGACGTTGGTTCAAGAAGGCCGCACAACATCTTGAAAGTGGTCGACTTTCCCGCGCCGTTCGGCCCCAGGAGACCGAAGATTTCCCCGGCCGGGACGGCGAAGGTGACCTTGTCGACGGCCCGGAAGGCGCCGAAATCTCGGGTCAGGTCGCGGGCTTCGACGGCGAGCCCGCCGCCCAGGTCGGGGGGCGGCCTGCCGCCCTCGTCGCGCATGGGTTTCGACGGCGTGTCCTCCCGCAGGCGGGTGACGAAGGCGTCTTCCAGGCGCGGCGCCACCGGCACCGCCTGGGCGGGCGGCTCCGCCCCCGGCGCCATAACCAGGCGCAGGCTGCGGCCCTGGATAAGGGAGTCCTGGACCCCCGGCAGGCCTTCCGCCTCGGCCTGAAGGGCACGCTTGTCGCCGTCCAGGCCCTTGATGGCAAAACTGCGCCCGGCCACCCGGCCGGTGAATTCGGCCGGCGGCCCGGCGAACAGCAACCGTCCCTTATCGAGCAACAGCATGCCGTCGCAGCGTTCCGCCTCGTCAAGGTAGGCGGTACTCCAGAGCACGCCGATCCCCTGCCCCACCAGTTCCTGGACCATGCGCCAGAGTTCCCGGCGCGACATGGGATCGAC
>JAMOBD010000129.1 GCA_039908345.1 Magnetospirillum sp. WYHS-4 | reverse complement strand
CGCTCGAAGGCCAGGTCGTCGTCGGGCTGGACGACGACGCGGAAATAGGCGATGGCGTCGCGGATTTCCTGGCGCTCGTAGAACCGCAAGCCCCCCACCACCCGGTAGGGAATGCCCAGCACGATGAGCCGTTCCTCGAACTCGCGGGTCTGGAAGCCGGCGCGCACCAGGATGGCCATGTCGGCCAAGCGACGGCCCTTGCGTTGCAGGGCTTCCACTTCCTCGCAGACCACGCGGGCTTCCTCGATGCCGTCCCAGACGCCACGCAAGGCGACCTTCTCGCCCTCGTTCAGGTCGGTCCAGAGCGTCTTGCCCAGCCGGCCGGCGTTGCAGGCGATCAGCCCCGAGGCCGCCCCCAGGATGTGGGGCGTCGAGCGGTAGTTCCTTTCCAGGCGGATCACCTTGGCGCCCGGATAGTCCTGCTCGAAGCGCAGGATGTTACCGACTTCCGCGCCGCGCCAGGAATAAATCGACTGATCGTCGTCGCCGACGCAGCAGAGGTTCTTGTGCAGCCCGGCCAGGGCGCGCAGCCAGAGGTACTGGGCGACGTTGGTGTCCTGGTACTCGTCGACCAGGATGTAGCGGAACTGGTGCTGGTAGCGGGCCAGGACCTCGGGCGCCTCGCGGAACAGGGTCAGGCCGTGCAGCAAAAGATCGCCGAAATCGCAGGCGTTCAGGGTCTTCAGGCGCTCCTGGTACTCGCCGTAGAGGGACAGCGCTTGGCCGTCGGCTTCCCCGGTGTCTTCGGCGGGGGTCACCCGGGGCGGTTCCAGCCCCCGGTCCTTCCAGCGCGAGATGGCGTTCAGCACCGCCCGCGCCGGGGCGCGCTTGTCGTCCATGCCGCGCGCTTCCAGCAATTGCTTGACCAGACGCAGTTGGTCGTCGGCATCCAGGATGGTGAAGTCGGGCCGCAGGCCCAGCCGTTCGGCGTTGGCGCGGACGATACGCGCCCCCAGGGCATGGAAGGTGCCGACCCACCATCCTTCCACCGGCCGGCCCAGCAGGGCGGCGACGCGCTCGCGCATCTCGCGGGCCGCCTTGTTGGTGAAGGTGACGGCCATGATCTCGCCCGGATGGGCCTTGCCCTGCAACAGGATATGGGCCAGCCGGGCGGTCAAGGCCCGGGTCTTGCCGGTGCCGGCCCCGGCCAGCATCAGGACGGGCCCGTCGGTGGCCAGCACGGCTTCGCGCTGGGATTCGTTCAGGCCGTCCAGATAGGGAGACGGCGCGGCCGGCGCGCGGGCGGGCGGCGGCGGCTCGTCGGTGAAGTCGAAGGGGTCGGCCATTCTAGCCCTCCGCCGGAAAAGCCCCTCTCCCCTTGTGGGAGAGGGGTTTGCGGGGGCTTATGGGCCCGACATCGGAAATCGCCATGCTCATGCCTCAGGCCTTCAGCTTGTAGCCGGTGGCGAACATGCGTCGGCAGAGCGCCCAGAGCGCCGCGTTGGCCGCCGCCATGACCACGACCCCCACCAGCGGATCGCCGTCGGACCGTCCGACGAAGCCGTAGCGGAAACCGTCGATCATGTAGAAGAAGGGATTGGCGTGGGCGATCCACTGGGCCGGCTCGGGTAGGTGGCGGATGGAATAGAAGGTGCCGGACAGGAAGGCGGCCGGGGTGACGACGAAGTTGGTCACCGCGGCGATATGGTCGAACTTGACCGACCAGATGCCGCCGGCGGTACCCATCAGGGACAGCATCAGGGACCCCATGAAGCCGTGGTAGGCCACGTAGCCCCAATGTTCGACGGACAGGGGCGCGAACGGGATCATGGCGGCGGAAACGGCGAAGCCGACGACGATGCCCCGCGTCGCCCCGCCCATGGCGAGCGCGAAGGTCAGTTCGTGGGCGGTGAGCGGCGGCATCAGGGTATCGACGATGTTGCCCTGCACCTTGGCGATGACCACCGACGACGAGGTGTTGGCGAAGGCGTTCTGGGCCATGGCCATGACCACCAGGCCGGGGGCGAGGAATTTCAGGAAGGGCATGCCGTCCACCATCCGCCCTTCCGCCCCCAGGGCCAGGGCGAAGACGGCGAGGAACAGCAAGGTGGTGACCACCGGGGCCCAGACGGTCTGGGTCTGCACCTTGACAAACCGCCGCACCTCCCGCGCATAGAGCGTCCAGAGGCCCAGCCAGTTGGAACAGCCTTCCAGGGGGCGGATTTCTTGAAGCATATGGGTTAGTATCCCGCCATGGCCCGCCAGGCAAGACGTGTCACGCCCGAGTATCTGGAGAAGGCGGCGCTCCATTACCTGGAGCGCTTCGCCACACCGGCCGCCAACCTCAGGCGCGTGTTGCTGCGCAAGGTGGAACGGGCCGCCCGCGAACACGAAACGGACCGCGCCCAAGCCGCCCTCTGGATCGAAGCCCTGCTGGACAAACTGGCGGGGCGGGGGTTGCTGGACGACCGGCTCTATGCGGAAGGCAAGGCGGCGAGCCTTCGGCGCCGGGGCGATTCGGCGCGCACCCTGCGCAACAAGCTCCTGCAAAAGGGCGTCGCCCCCGATCTGGTGGAAGGGCTGCTGGACGGCGAGGAGGAAGGGTCCGAATTCGCCGCCGCCCGCGCCCTGGCGCGGCGCCGGCGCCTGGGCCCCTGGCGGGCG
>JAMOBD010000128.1 GCA_039908345.1 Magnetospirillum sp. WYHS-4 | reverse complement strand
AGCAGCCGGGCAGCGCCAAGGGGGTGGTCTTCGTCACCCTGGAGGACGAAACCGGCATCGCCAACCTGATCGTCTGGCCGCAAGTGCTGGAGACCCACCGCCGGGTCATCCTGGGGGCGGGCCTGCTGGGGGCCTGCGGCCGGGTCCAGCGGGACGGTCCGGTGATCCACCTGCTGGCCGAGACCCTTGCCGACCTGACCCCCCACCTGGCCTCCCTGAGCCGCGGCCAGCCCACCCTGCGGACCGAGTCGCGGGACTTCCGGTGACAGGCGGGGCTCTACGGCCGGGTGCTACCGTGGAAAAAAAATCGCCGGTTAACCTGGGGTTAGGGGCTGGGTGAGAAGATATAGTTGTTATATCTGGATGCGTGCCTACATATTGTTCGCAGGCAGTGAGGGCGTGTGAGATGGTGATCGCATACGTTCGGCAATCGAATGGGGCTCGGCAGCTTGCCGGTTCACTTTTTCGTTCGTTGCGGCGTCTTGGGACGTTGACCCCCAGCGGCGGGGGTGGTAGAACGCCGGTCTTTCCAGGGATGGCACGGCGGCAAACCATTAGGAGAGGCTGCCGGTAGAGGCCGGCAGGTGGTAGTGGAGAAATGCGCAATGACCGCTGATAGGGCAGGCCGGAAATCCTCTGATCGTGAAGATCCCGAGAATTTCCCCATTCCAAAGCCGACGTATCTTAGACGTCATGTGATTCAGGGGTTCGCCGAGCAGGTAGCCAAGAAGTTCGAACTCATGATCGGACAGGACCTTGAGGATCTGGTCGAACGGCTTGGAGGCAAGCTGGTCAGAATGTCTTTCCCCGACGTTGCCGAGGTGGAGCGGCGGATTGGGTCCATCGCCATTTGGAGCCCAAACCGGTTTAAGATATTCCTCCTCGAACCGCAGGATATGGGGCCGGTGTCGACGCGAGAAACGATCGCACATGAACTTGGGCATCTGTTCCTCCATTATCCTCTTGCCGGTGGGCGCATGCGCGCCAACCATACTGTCCCGGAGAAGGAAACCCGGTTGGCCGAGCTTGAGGCGATTTGGTTCGCCGAAGCGTTTCTGGTGCCCAGAGAGCCCCTGAGCCAACTTCATCGCAAAGAGGGTAATAATTATACCGATCTGGCTGCACGGTTCTCCGTCTCAGAATTGACGATCCGTAATCGGATCGCCGCAATCGGGGCCTAGTAATTTTCTACCTTTTGTTGGGTTGTTTCCGGTGCCCCCCTCCAGGCGCAAAATGCCGCGTGATAGTTCTTCTCGAAAGCAAGCGCAACCGGTAGGATTCCCTGCCTGGCGACTGCGACTATTTCTCAGTGTTGATATCGAGGGATCGACAGCATTCAAGCATGGGACCACATTTCTCGCGGAAGCTGATATAGGAAAGAATAAGGCCCGAGACCGTCAGATACCCGAGAACCCAGGGCCTCCGTGGCTTCGCGCTCTTGCCGAGTTCTATACTGGATTCGACGAAGAATTCTCGCAAGCCTGGAAGGAAGGGAAGTCGGTTCCTTCGGGTGACACCCCAACAGATGATGAGCTATTCTCAGGGCATCCTTTGTTTTGGAAGGCTGCCGGCGATGAACTCCTCTATGTCTTGGAACTTCGGGACATCAGGCAAGCGGGGTTCGCACTTGATGTGCTTCGCGTGGCAATCCATCGATATCGGGGGCGTCTGAGACGCTACGGACGTCTCGATCTCAAGGCCACCGCATGGATAGCTGGCTTTCCAGTCAATAACATGGAGATCGTGCTTGGGCCGGTTCCTCCATCGTTAGCACGTACGCCTGCCTGGCAGGCATCTAAGGACAACCGTTTGTTTAGGTTATTGTTGCGGCATTACAGTTACGAACAAAGCCATGCTGGAGAGTCGGACGAAAGAGACATGGGGGTTCTCGATTTCATCGGGCCGCAAATGGACCTGGGATTCCGGCTTGCCAAATTTGCGTCGCCAAGAAAATTCGTTATTTCTGCAGATTTGGCGTATTTATTATGTTCTAAAGTAGAAACATATGGAAAATTTGAAAATTCTGCCTTTGAAAGCCGGGCGCATAGAGATATTCACTATGATGGTGCTCACGAGTTGAAGGGTATACTTGGGGGGGCGTCCCTATCCAATATTCTGGATCGATTCTGATTACCATAATAAAGTAAACGAAGCATATAGAAACATCGAAAACAACCCAACAATTGAGCCAATTAAGATTGTGCAATTTTGGAAAAATTTCGTATTGGGATCTGGAGAGAGGTGGATAATTGAGCCGTTTATTTCCGGTATCCACCTCGATGCAATGGAGCCCCACAAGGAAGCCTTGCTGGCATATCAGATTTTCTTTAACTCGCGAATCAGGCAAGCGGAAGAGAGCGCCGAGAAGGCCGAGCCAGGGGAGTCTAGGGGGGAAAACATTCCTCAGGAAATATTGAATAATCTTCAAAACTACGATTGATCCGGAAGGAATACCCGCTCCGCCGGCAGCAGGACGGTGACGGTGGTGCCGGTGCCCACTTAACTTTCCAGCAGCAGGCGGTCGCTGTGGGCTTCGGTCATGTGGCGGGCCAGCGCCCGGCCCTGGCCGCCCAGGGCTACGGGCCCGCCGGGGACCTGGCGGACCTGCCGCAAGGCCGGCGGGCCGCGG
>JAMOBD010000127.1 GCA_039908345.1 Magnetospirillum sp. WYHS-4 | reverse complement strand
CGACGCCCTGGCCGCCAAGGCCAACCTTCGGGTGCTGGTCGTGCCCCTGGGCCGTGACCTGAACAAGCTGGAACTGAAGCGCGTCGGCGGCGGCCTGCTGGCGGTCGTCGGAGGACGTGATCATCAGCACCGGCAGCGTGGCCGTGGCCGGGTTGGCGCGCACCTGGCGGGTCAGCTCGAAGCCATCGATGCCGGGCATCTCGACGTCGGTGATCAGCACGTGGGGGCGTTCGGCGGCGATCAGCTCCAGCGCCTGCTCGCCGCTCTCGGCCAGCGCGATGCGGTAGCTGCGCGTGGCGAGCAGCCGGCTGAGCTTGACGCGCACGATCTTGGAATCATCGGCCACCAGCACCAGGGTTTCATCGGCGCGCAGCTCGCGGGTCGCGGCGGCGGCGGATGCTGCGGCAGCCGCGGCGGCGGCCTTCAGGCGTTCCTGCGCCTTGGCCTTGGGCTGGCTCTTCTTGGTCTGGTTGGCGATCGCCGGCTTGGCGCAAAGCCCCTTGTCGGCGATCATGCGGGCCACGCGGTCGGTGGCCTGGGCGCCGACCGACAGCCAGTGCTTGATGCGTTCCTCGTTGAGGGTCAGGCGCTCCGGATGGTCGCGCTCGACCATCGGATTGTAGCTGCCGACGCGCTCGATGTAGCGGCCGTCGCGCGGGCTGCGGGAATCGGCGACCACGATGCGGTAGTAGGGGCGCTTCTTGGCGCCGCCGCGGGACAGTCGGATCTTCAGGGACATGGCATTTCCTTAAGTCTGCAAAGTGAAAACCGGAAACCTCGTTCAGCGGAAGGGGGGCATGAAGCCGGGCGGAGGCATCATGCCGCCGCCGGGGAGCATGCCGGGCGGCGGACCGCCGCCGAACAGGCCCTTCTTGCCCATCTTCCCCATCTTCTTCATCATTTCGGCCATCTGCAGGTGCTGCTTCAGCAGCTTGTTGACTTCCTGCACGCTGGTGCCCGATCCGGCCGCGATGCGCTTGCGCCGCGAGCCGTTGAGAATCTTCGGATTGCGCCGTTCCTTGACGGTCATCGACAAGATGATCGCTTCCTGACGGGCGATCATGCGGTCGTCCACCTTGGCGGCGGCCAGTTGCTGCTTGACCTTGCCCATGCCGGGCAGCATGCCGAGGATGCCGTCCAGGCTGCCCATGCGCTTGAGCTGGCGAAGCTGTTCGGCCATGTCCTCCAGGGTGAACTCGCCCTTCATGATCCGGGCGGCCATCTTCTCGGCCTGGTCGCGCTCGATGGTCTCGGCGGCCCGTTCCACCAGGCCCACCACGTCGCCCATGCCGAGGATGCGCCCGGCCACCCGGTCGGGCTGGAAGGATTCCAGGTCATCCAGCTTCTCGCCGATGCCCATCAGCTTGATGGGCCGGCCGGTGACGGCCCGCATGCTGAGCGCCGCGCCGCCGCGGGCATCGCCGTCGACACGGGTCAGCACGATGCCGGTGACGCCGACCTTTTCGTGGAATTCCTTGGCCAGGTTGACCGCGTCCTGGCCGGTCATGGCGTCCGCGACCAGCAGGGTTTCGGAAGGCTTGGCGATGTCGCGGACCTGGGCCACCTCGGCCATCAGCGCGGTGTCGATGTGCAGGCGGCCGGCGGTGTCCAGGATCACCACGTCGTAGCCTTCGCGGCGTCCCGTATCCATGGCGCGCCGGGCAATCGCCAGGGGCTGTTCGCCGAACACCACGGGCAGGGTGGCGATCTCGGTCTGCTGGCCCAGGATCGCCAGCTGCTGCTGCGCCGCCGGGCGGTAGACGTCCAGGGAAGCCAGCAGCACCTTCTTGCGCTCGCGCTTCTTCAGCTTGAGCGCCAGTTTGGCGCTGGTGGTCGTCTTGCCCGAACCCTGCAGACCGACCATCAAAATGGCGGACGGCGGGTTGTTGCCCAGGGCGATCTCGCTTTCGAAGGCCTCCAGGCCGCCGCCCAGCATCTCGACCAACTGATCGTGGACGATCTTGACCACCATCTGGCCGGGGGTGACGCTGCGCAGCACCTCCTGGCCGACGGCACGTTCGCGTGCCTTGGCGACGAAGTCCTTGACCACCGGCAGCGCCACGTCGGCTTCCAGCAGCGCGACGCGGATTTCCCGCATGGCGGCATCCACGTCGCCCTCGGAAAGGGCGCCGCGCCGTTTCAGCTTCTCGAAGACATCGCCCAGCTTGGTCGCGAGAACGTCGAACATGGCCCTGCGCAAAAATAAAAACACGCCAGTGCGCGACACTCGCGGACTGGCGGCGCCCCGTGGGGCGGCAAAAACCGGCTGCACTCTAGAAACCCCGGCCTAGGGAGTCAAGGGCAAGACGGAATGCAACCCTGAAATAGTATGACAATAGTGGGATGCTATTTTATTATTGGCGGCGCGCGGGAGGCATGATACACCCCAAGTCGAGGCTTTGAAATACCTGCAATCTCGACGTGCACGCGAAAAACCTTACAAGGTACTACCGGATGACCACCTCGATTCTCAGGGCCGCGTCAATGCGGCGCAAGCATTCCCTGGATATTGACGAAATCGGCCTGGAGTTGGGCGCCAAGGTCCGCCGCTTGCGCGGCGAGAAAGGCCTGTCCCGTGCCGCCCTGGCGGCCAACCTGGAAGCGACCGAAGAGCGGGTGCGCAAAGGCGAGGCCGGCCGTTCCGGTTCCTTCACGCCACACGAACTG
>JAMOBD010000126.1 GCA_039908345.1 Magnetospirillum sp. WYHS-4 | reverse complement strand
GCCGTCTACCGGAGGATCATCGACCTGCCTTTTCCGGACCATGGCGAGAACCGCCCCGAAGCCGTGATTCTCGCCTATCGCGACATGGGCGAGATATTGCTGCAGACTGGTCGTTTCCAAGGCATTCGACCCCCACTACCATGCCCTTTACGCCCTGGCCTTGGTCGCCGAGGGCAGTCCCGCCGCGGCCCGCTTGCACCTGACCCAGGCGCGGCGCCTGATGGCGCCCGGCGACGGGGAACTGGCCGCCCGCTTGGCCGGAGTGGACCGGGTCGTCAAGGAAGTCGAGGACCGGCACGGGACGGATCGCTTCTTCGTTGGTAGGCGGTCAAGTTGATGTCCGAGCGCGGTTGCGCTATACTTTGACCGTGGGAGTATCCCTCCCCGGGAGGCCCGCGCCCCTGGACTCTGGATTCCAGGCCTACGCGGGCTTTCTCATTCCGGCGCTCGCTCCCCCCGTCCAGATCGGCGTTCAGGTTGTAGAACTTGTTCCCTGCGGCATCCTCATCCTTGGTTATTCAGAGAGTTTGGGAATGTTTGGGGAAAACCGGGGCGAAACGCCTGGGATTGTAAAATGATAGGTGACGGGTTACAATCCGGCGGTGATCGTCAGCTTTCGCCACAAGGGGCTGAAGCTCCTCTATGAACAGGGTGACCGGCGGCGGGCGCCGTCCGAATACGCCGACAAAGTGGAGCGCATCCTGGCACGTTTGGACGAGGCAATTGGACCCGCCAGCATGGACCTGCCAGGATACCGGCTTCATCCCTTGAAGGGCGATCTGGCGGGATACTGGTCGGTCAGCGTCTCGGGCAACTGGCGCATCACTTTTCGCTTCGATGGCGTTCATGCCTGCGACGTGGATATGGTCGACTACCATTAGAAGGACGAAAACATGGCCATGAAGAACCCGCCTCATCCGGGATTGTCGGTTCGGCACGATTGCCTTGAGCCGCTAGCCCTCAGCGTGACGGATGCGGCCAAGAAGCTCGGCGTCAGCCGCAAGCAGATGTCGGATATCGTCAACGGCCATTCCGGCATCTCGCCCGAGATGGCGATCCGCCTTGACAAGGCGTTCGGCGGCGGCGCGGAAACGTGGTACCGGCTTCAGGCCGCCTACGATCTTGCCCGCGCGATGAAGCATGCCGACGAGATCAAGGTGAAGCGCGTCCAGCACGCGGCGTGACGAAGATAAACTGAAGCCAGGGGCCTGTACGAACCGAGAGCATCAAGAACGCATTCCAGGAGGGTGCCTACCCCCTCGGCGGCAACCGCTTCGGCCGCCCGGTGCCGAAACGGAAGGAGCCGCGCTTGACGGAAGGAGCCCCGCCGTCGGGTTGGTAGACGGTCACGGATCGCTTCTTCGCCTAGCCCCGCCGGAGGTTCCCCGCTAGAATGGCGGCATGCGGTTCCTCATCGCCATGCCCCGTTTCGCCCCGATGGGCTTCGCCTATGACTTCCCCCTGGGGCTTGGGTACGTTTCGGCCGCCTTGAAGCGGGCGGGCCATGAGGTGCACTGCCTCAACCTCAACCACG
This sequence comes from Magnetospirillum sp. WYHS-4, assembly GCA_039908345.1. Lineage (NCBI taxonomy): Bacteria > Pseudomonadati > Pseudomonadota > Alphaproteobacteria > Rhodospirillales > Rhodospirillaceae > Magnetospirillum > Magnetospirillum sp. WYHS-4. The sequence goes on along the minus strand of JAMOBD010000126.1, from coordinate 1,282 downwards.
AACCGGGGGAGTTCGAGGACGTCCTGGAGCGCAAGGTCCGGGAAATCGATCCCGACGTCTTCGCCACCGGCGGGCTGTCGCCCCACTTCCCGATCATCGCGCCGCTGTTTTCCGCGGCGCGGCGGGCCAAGCCGGGCATCGTCAATCTGGTGGGCGGCGGTATCTTCTCCAGCGACCCCGATGCGGTGGCGCCGTTGCTCGACATCGACATCGGCGCCGTCGGCGAGGCGGACGAGACGGTCGTCGAACTGGCCTCGGCCCTGGAAGCGGGGCAAGGCCTGGACAAGGTGGCCGGGCTCGCTCTCCGCCAGTCCGACGGCGGCCTGAGGCGGACACCCGAGCGGAAGGCGCTCCACGATATCGACGCACTGCCCTGGCCCGACTACGAGGGCTTTGGCGTTGATCGACTCTTGTCCATGCAGACCGCCGCCGACAACAGCCTGTTCCATTTCGTCGACGAACCCCGCGCCCTGCCCATGGTGGCCAGCCGGTCCTGCCCCTATGCCTGCACCTTCTGCTTCCATCCCATCGGCCGCATCTACCGGGAACGATCCCTCGATAGCTTCTTCGCCGAATTGAAGGATGCCGTGGATCGCCTTGGGGTCAACCTCCTGCTGGTCAACGACGAACTGTTCGCCGTCAAGAAACGCCGGTTGATGGAGTTCTGCGAAAGGATCGGAGAATTCGGCATTCGCTGGACCGCCCAGATGCACGTCAGCATTCTCGATGCCGAGGCCATCGCCGCCCTCAAGAAGGCCGGTTGCGTCCACGCCAGCTACGGCCTGGAAAGCATGAGCGATACGGTCCTGGCGAGCATGAAGAAGAAGATCGATCGGACCCGCCTCGAAACCGCCTTGCGCCTCACCCATGAAGCGGAGATCGGCATCCAGGGCAATTTCATCTTCGGCGATTCCGCCGAAACCCTGGCGACCGCCGACGAAACGATGGCTTGGTGGGCTCGTCACCGCGAGTATCACATCAGCCTGTCCCTGCTTCAGGTCTATCCGGGCAGCCCCGTCTACCACCGGGCGCTGGCGGAAGGGCGGGGGCCCGCGCGTGAAGACCTCATCAAGGAAACGCCGGCGGTCAATCTGACATCCATGACGGACGAAGAATACCGGCGCTTCCGTTTCCGCACCGCGATCTTCCGGATGACCCTGACGGAACCCCATCCGCCGCTCGCCTTCGATGTCGACGACCGCCCGCTTCCCCACCGTGCCGAGACGTACCATCTGGCCTGGGAGTGCCCGCGTTGCGGCCGGCGCAACGACCTGCGCCGGGT
>JAMOBD010000125.1 GCA_039908345.1 Magnetospirillum sp. WYHS-4 | reverse complement strand
GGCCGTATTGATCGCCGATTCCGCCTTCGGCCCCAGGGCGTCCTGGAAGTCGCGCAGCGTGCCGGTGAGGTCGTCGCCGGTCTTGACCATGTCGTTGCCCAGCGCCGTCATCCTGACCTTGAACAGGTCGTTGCGTTCGTTGACGGCCTTGACGGTTTCCTCGGCGCCGGCCAGATACTGCTTGCGCAGTTCCTCGACCTTGGCCAGCTTCACCTTGTTTTCCTCGACCTTCAGTTCGGGCATCAGCTTGGCGATGTCCTCGCCCATTTCCGCCAGTTCCTTGCGGGCGCGATCCGCGTCGGCGGCTTCGCTCGACCGCAGGAAGCGGGACATGGCCAGGCGCGCGCGGAGAAGGTTGCCACCCATCTCGCCCATGGCGATGGCGGCGTCGGCATTACCGATCTTGGCGGCGTTCTGGGTCATTTGGGCCAGGGTCTGGTCGGTTTCCCCGCCGATCTTTTCCAACACGTCGCGCAAGAGGCCATCCGCCTTCTTCTGCGCCGCCACCACGCCCTCGAAGAGCGTCTTCCACTCGTGTTCGGCCTTTTCCAGCTTTTCCACCTGCGACAGCAAATCCTTGCGGCTTGCGAGAAGGTTCTTCGCTTCGGCCACATCCTTCGACAGCAGGCCCAGACGGTCGATAGTCTGCTTGGCGATATCTTCCTTGGGATCGAGGATGTAGTTCCGGACGTTCACCCGCACCCGCTGCATGGTAATGCCGACCCGGTTCAACTGGTTCCGCTGGCGCGCCGCCTCCCGGTAGTCGTGGAAGTAGCCGCCCGCCGTGTTGAGGCTGGCACCCCCCACCACCGACAGTCCGACCAGCAGGGCCAGGATGACGCCGAACCCGGTAAACACCTTGGTTGCAATCTTCAAATTCTTCAGCATGGGAACTTCCCCCTCTTGCGAAACGACCGGGCCCAACCCTCTGTTCGGACCCATTTGCGGGCAAACATAAGCCATTCGGGAAGGGAAGTCCCCTGTCATAATCGGACAGATCGGAAGACATATCAGCATGCCTGTGTGTTTTTCCGCCGCTCCTCACCTTTCCCACCTCCGTATTGCACGACGCCAGTGGTGTATATTCCGAATATCCAGATTCCACGGAAGGGTATTCCGTGCTATCATCCACCCTCGTGGGGGCATAAGGCTTGCGATGACAGGAGGCGTCATGAATCGTTTGTGGACGGAGCACGACGAACCCGACCTCGCCGAGATATTCGCCGATCCCATCATCCAACAGCGGATGGCTTCGGCGCATCTGACCCGCGAGGAATTGACCCGCAGCATCGAGGCCATCAAACCGGCCCTGTTCGCGACCAAGCTTCGGCAACCGGCTTCCGGCTTCCAGGTCCTGGAAGCCTGACGAGCCGAGCGGAAAAATCCGGTTGGGCCCCGTCGCGCGAGCGGCGGGGTTTTTTCGCGGCGGTGGGGCGAGCCAAAAAAAGCGGCCGTCCCGAAGGACGGCCACGAAGTTCCCGAAACATCGCTCTCGAATGGAGCGAAATAACCCTACGCCCATCCGGGTCTTGGGTCAATGGATGACGATGCGCGGCGCCGAAGCGGCCTTCTTCTTCATGATCTCCTGCGCCTTGGCCCAGACCCGGTCGGCGATGTCCCTATAGATACCGGCATGCTCGCCCTCCGGCTTGGAAGCCACGATGGGATGGCCGCCGTCCGAAGTGGTGCGGATATCGATATGCAGCGGCACCTCGCCCAGGAAATCCATGCCCAGCACGCGGGCTTCCTCGCGGGCGCCGCCGTGCCCGAAGATCTCGGAGCGGCCGTCGCAGTGCGGGCAGAGGAAGTAGCTCATGTTCTCGATCAGCCCCAGTACCGGCACGTCCACCTTGCGGAACATGTTCAGGCCCTTGCGGGCGTCGGCGAGCGCGATGTCCTGCGGGGTGGACACGATCACCGCGCCGGTCAGCGGCACCTGCTGCGCCATGGTCAACTGCACGTCCCCGGTGCCCGGCGGCATGTCCACCACCAGCACGTCCAGCGTTCCCCAGTTGACGTCGCGCATCATCTGGATCAAGGCCGACTGCACCATGGGGCCGCGCCAGATGATGGGGTTTTCCTCTTCGACGAAGAAGCCGATGGACATCACCTTGATGCCGTGCCGTTCGACGGGATCGAGGCGGACGCCGTCGCTGGAACCCGGTTCCTGGCCGATACCCATCATGCGTGGCATGGAGGGACCGTAGATGTCGGCATCCAGCAGGCCGACCTTGAGGCCCTTGGCCGCGAGGCCGAGCGCCAGATTGGCCGCCGTCGTCGACTTGCCGACGCCGCCCTTTCCGGAAGCCACGGCGACGATCGCCGCCACGCCGGGCAGCAGGGGGCCTTCCTCGGGCTGGGACTGGGGCTGGGTCCGCTCGGCGGTCAGCACCACCGTGGCCGACAGCACGCCGGGCAGGCCGTGCACCGCCTGCTCCGCTTCTTTACGGAGGGGTTCCATCCGGGCGCCCCGCTGGGGCTCCACCACGATGGCGAACGAAACGTGGCCTTCCTTGACATGTAGGCCCTCGACCATGCCGAGTTCGACGATGTTCCTGCCCTTGTCGGGGTCGATGACGCCCTTGAGGGCTTCCATGATCTGCTGCTCGAAGAAATCGGACATCCTTGCGAACTCCTGGTTTTGGACCGATATCATGCGGGGCCGGAAAGGCGGCCGCGTTGCGCGCGCCGCCGAGCTGGCCTATAACCTGCCGGCAGATATAGAGCTTGGCGGAAGAAAATCCAGTCCCGTTCGCGGGACCATGACCGGAAGCAAGGGAGCGATCCATGGCGTGGAATCCACAAGGCGGCGGTCCCGGCCCCTGGGGGCGCGGCCCTCTCGGCGGCGGCGGCGGCAGCGGCGGCGGC
>JAMOBD010000124.1 GCA_039908345.1 Magnetospirillum sp. WYHS-4 | reverse complement strand
TCCCGGCCGCGAAGGCCAGCACGAACAACGCCATTCCCAGGGTTCCATAGCCGGCGATCCAGGCTTCGACCGCCGCCGGGTCGAGGCGGTCGCGGAACGTGAAAGCCCAGGCCACGATGCCGGCAAGAGCGAGAATTCCCAGAATTCTGACGACCCGGCTTCCGTTCATGGCGTTCTCCCCAGGCTCGCGCGTCATTATTCAATTGACTTATTGAATAATGGGCGGCCCAAGGGCTGCTGTCAAGCTCAAGAAGGGCTTGACGCAGGGCCGTCGGGTGAACGGTGGAGGCCCGACGGAAGGACAAAGGAGGTTGCCGGAATACCCCCTCCATCTCCCCCTAGAAGGGCCATTCCACTCGTCGGGTCAAGGAGCCCTTTCTTGCCCTTGCGAAATATCCCTTGCATCGGCCACGCGACATTGGCATCGTGATGACTATGATACCCATTCTTGAAACGCCCTTGGGCCACCTTTACGAAGCTAACTGCATCCAGTTCATGCGTACACTGGAGCGTGAAACCGTTGACCTTGCTTTCGCCGATCCGCCATTCAACCTGGGGAAGAAATATAGCTCAAAGATCAACGATGCTCTTGCAGAGAAAGAGTATCTTGATTGGTGCTATTCCTGGCTTGGCGAAATGATCCGCCTGTTAAAGCCAGGTGGATCGTTGTTCCTTTGGAACTTACCAAAATGGAATTTAGCTCTTGGGGCGTTTTTAGGATCTCGGCTTACATTCCGGCATTGGGTCGCTGTTGACATAAAATACTCTCTACCGATTCAAAACCGCCTCTATCCGTCTCACTATTCGCTTCTGTATTTCGTCAAGGGCGACAAACCTGCAATTTTCCACCCTGATCGCTTGCCAGTGCCCTGTTGTCGTCATTGCGGCGGGGAGCTTCGGGATTACGGCGGATACAAGGACAAAATGAACCCAAAGGGCGTGAACCTTTCGGATGTCTGGTCGGATATCCCGCCTGTTCGCCACGCGAAGTACAAGAAACGCGATGCAAACGGCTTGGCTCTTAAGCTGATGGATCGGATTGTTACGATGTCCAGCGATCCAGGCTCTCTCGTGCTCGACCCGTTTGGGGGGTCTGGGACCACCTATGTGGCCGCAGAGCTAACAGGCAGGCGGTGGATCGGCTCTGAACTGCACTGCGAAGCGATCCTTGAGCGATTCGATGCGCTGGAGGCCGACCGTGAGCACCTGGCCGACATTCACGGGAACAAGAATACGCTGTTCACGCAGGCAGACCTCGCGCGGCGCAAGAAATTTGGTAAGCCCCTCTCCAAAGATTACAGGCTGAATGACGAATGTGCGTCCCCGGCGGAAGACGGAGAGCAGGCCGATCTATTCGCGGCTCAATAGCTTGGAGCGCCCTTCCCTTGCCCGACCATCACTGCCCATGCCCAGGTAGGGAAATGATGGATCGCGGGTGAGATAGTCGTGTTCAACGACGGAAATTGCCAGCAATCCTCGGCTTACGCTGTGCTTCAGGCTCTCCCACATGGCGAGATAACCTGATAGCTCTCCAATGTTTCCAATGCGATCAGTCAGATGCCCGTAAAGCTGACGGCTTGGCAGGATCAGGACGCCGACCTCGACAACCCCGTTGCCCAAGGCGATGGCGAGCTTGTTCATGCTTCGGTGGGAAGAGGAGATGTTGCCGGTCTCCCATTCGATTGCCACACGGGTCCCATTGGGCGCGGTGGTCACAAAGTCAAAGCCGCCGAAATCAGATGTAATCGGCTCGACATAAGGTTCCATCGGAGGGTACAGGATCACAGGCGGCTGTTGGCGATTGCGGGATAGGTCTACGCTTCCTTCCGCTTGCCAGCCTTCACGGTCGCGCATGGCTTCCAGGAAGTAGGCGCGCAGATAATTGACGCCGTTGCGTGCCCACTGGCCGTTAGGCAGTCGCTCCTTTTCCCTCAGTGTGAGGATGCCGCTCCCTCGGGGGTGGTCAATTTCTCCGATTGCACGGACATAGCTCTCGTGGACAATGCGCCAGTCATTGGACAAAATGACGCTGCCTCGGTCGAATAAGACAAGCGTGCGGAGCCACTTCATTCAAAATCGTCCGGCAGGCCGTGGGTGAGAGCGGCGACATCGCATTTGAACGCTGCGCAAATCTGGCAAAGAACCGTAAAGGTTAAGTTCCGCTCCCCCCGTTCAACGCCGCCGATATAAGATCGGTCTATCTCTGCGTGGTCGGCCAATTCCTCCTGGGTCCAACCAAGCTCATGCCGTCTTTGCCGGATGCGATTACCAAGTAGCTTCAGGGCGGGTTCGTTCACTGTATTCATCAAACAAAGGGGAGACCGTGCGAGCATGCATTGCCTGCGGACTATACGTCCACGGACGATGATACCCAAAAGCTGCATTACAGAGGGTTAGAGGTTGCTAGTCGGTGGTTCAGGACCACCCCGCGCCCGCCTTGCGGGGGCGAGAAAGCGTCCCGTCCGCTCCTCCAGGTCCCGCCACGAAGGCCGCCGACCCCAGGGACCTTCCGGTTCTTTCGTGAAATCGTGCCCCCTGATTTGCGTGTCCCCTGATTTGCGGCACCAGCCGGGTGAAGGCGACGAAGCGCCAGCCTTCCGCCTCGACGCCCGCCACCAGCCGCCCCAGGCGGGAACCCGCCCGCCCGGCCACCCAGTCCCCGGCCAAGTAGCGCGCCGCCAGGAAGGCCACGGTGGCCCCCAGGGTGGCGCCGGCCAGATTGTAGAGGGTGCCCAGGATCGGGCCGAACAGGGCGCCGGGCAGGAACAGCACAGTCCCGGCCGCGAAGGCCAGCACGAACAACGCCATTCCCAGGGTTCCATAGCCGGCGATCCAGGCTTCGACCGCCGCCGGGTCGAGGCGGTCGCGGAACGTGAAAGCCCAGGCCACGAT
>JAMOBD010000123.1 GCA_039908345.1 Magnetospirillum sp. WYHS-4 | reverse complement strand
GATCTGGCTGTCTTCCAGCCCGCCCCCCTGGTCTTGAAGTCGGAGAACATGGCCTCGATGCCCCAGTGCAGGCCGTAATCGAAGGCCCGATGCACGGTCCGGGGTTCGGAAAGGGCGATGATCAAGGGCTCGGGATGGCCCGCCTCGTGAACCATGGCGCCGTTGGTGACGACCCGCTTGGCCGTGAGTGCGATGGCGCTGAGCATGTGCTCGCCCCGGGCTCCCGCTTCGTCCGCAACGTGGTGCTGCTGCGGGGCGGCACGCTGGCCCAAGTATGCCGGGCGTCTGCACCGGCTCCATCCGGGCAAGCGCGAGGTCGTCATTCACGACTACGTGGACGAGGCGGTCGACGGAAAAGGGGCTCCCGTCGACCCGGGGGAGTTCAGAATCTGAGTTCCTGCCATTCCACGGTGACCGCCTTGAACCCGTCGCGTTCGCCGTTGCGGCCGTTCCAGATGGCGAAGGCAACCGGGTATCCTGTTCCGCGAACTGGCCTGAGGAAGGACTTCTTCATGCCCAACACCTTGCCCGCCATAGGCCCGGCGCAATACGCGGCCTGGCGGGAGAGGTGATCTTCGCATAAGGTGAAGAGGGCGCCGCCACCCGAGTAAAGGGCCAAGCGGCAGGGCCTCGAACTGGCACATCCCCTGCAACGACGGTCGCGGGACACTGGCTTGGAACGTGCCTGGATGGCGGAAATCCAGGGGCACGCGATTTCCTGCGCGGCAAATCCTGCCGGGTGGGTAGGCAACAAGGGACAGCAGGGGAAAGGAATTCCACATGACCCACATCAGCGCCGTCGACTCGCAACGGGCCGAATGGCTCCGCAATTCCCAGGGCTCGGCCGCCGGCCAGGCCTTCCGCATGACCCTGGACGGCAGCGGCATCCGCAGCGGCGGCGCCGAAGGTCCCCAGGGCCTGTCGGGCCTGGGCCGCAGCCCGGTCGCCGACCCGGCCGTCCTGGCGGAAAGCGATGCCGAAGCGACCGAGGCCTCGGGCCTCGGCAACCTGCTCGACAAGGCCGCGGACACCATCGGAAGCGCCTTCGGCTACCTCAGGGAAATCGGGGTCACCGTCACCGAGACCATCGTGCTCAAGTGGAATTCGGCCGGTGCCTACGAGGTCTACGCCAACCGCTCCTGTTCCGTCTCGGCCTGCTACGCCGGCCAGGAAGATGCCTCCCTGCAGCCGCACCCCGAAGGCGACCTGCTGGAAGGCATCCTCAACGGCGGCCTGCCCGGATTCGAGGACTTGACCCGGCAGATACAGGAATTCTTTGCCGAGGCCGACGCCATGGTCGACCAGTTCATCTCCGAGGCCAACCAGATGCGCGAGGATTCCGGCCAGTCTCCCCTGCCCTTCGAAACGGCGTGGGACTACTGGAAGAGCCTGCCCAACGGCCTGGAAATTCCCCTCGACCAGTTGGCCGGCGACGGCGACAAACAGGAGAAGGCCGCGTGACGATTTGGTGACCGGCCCCAAACGGGTGTAGACTCCCTCCCGAGGTTTCGCACGCCTCGTCAACCCTCGGGAGGAAGAACATGGCTTTGGTTTCCATGCGGCAGTTGCTTGACCACGCGGCCGAGCACGACTACGGCGTCCCCGCCTTCAACATCAACAACATGGAGCAGATGCTGGCGATCATGGCGGCGGCCGACAAGATGGACGCCCCCGTCATCATGCAGGCCAGCCGCGGCGCCCGCAAATACGCCAACGACACCGTCCTGGCCCATCTCATCAAGGCGGCCATCGAGATCTATCCCCACATTCCCGTCTGCATGCACCAGGACCACGGCAACGAGCCGGCCACCTGCATGTCGGCCATCACCTTCGGCTTTTCCTCGGTGATGATGGACGGCTCGCTGATGGCCGACGGCAAGTCCCCATCGTCCTACGACTACAACGTCGATGTCACCCGCAAGGTCACCGAGACCGCCCACATGGTCGGCGTGTCGGTGGAAGGCGAACTGGGGTGCCTGGGCAGTCTGGAAACCGGCCAAGGCGACAAGGAGGACGGCCACGGCTTCGAGGGCAAGCTGGACCATTCCGCCCTGCTCACCGATCCCGACCAGGCGGCCGACTTCGTCGCCAAGACCAAGGTCGACGCCCTGGCGATCGCCATCGGCACCTCGCACGGCGCCTACAAATTCACCCGCAAGCCGACCGGCGACATCCTGGCCATCGAGCGGGTCAAGGAAATCCACGCCCGCCTTCCCAACGTGCATCTCGTGATGCATGGTTCGTCCTCGGTGCCGCAGGACCTTCAGGACGTCATCAACCAGTACGGCGGCAAGATGAACCAGACCTACGGCGTGCCGCTGTCGGAGATCGTCACCGCCATCAAGCACGGCGTGCGCAAGGTCAACATCGACACCGACAACCGCATGGCGATGACCGGGCAGATCCGCAAGGTCTTCGCCGAGAAGCCGGGCGAGTTCGACCCCCGCACCTACCTGAAGCCGGCCATGGCGGCCATGCAGAAGCTGTGCGAGGAACGCTACGAGGCCTTCGGCACCGCCGGCCAGGCCTCCAGGATCAAGGTCGTGCCGCTGGCCGCCATGGCCAAGCGCTACACGGCCGGGGAGCTGGACCCGAAGATCAAGTAGCGCTACCCTTCGAGGAAGGCCGAGGGAGCGGTCGGGCGCCGCTCCCTCTCGATCCCCGGAGGCGGCGATGGGTGAGGAATGTTATTCCTGGCGGGACGAATACCGGACCGGCAACGGCGCCATCGATGCTCAGCATCGGGAACTCCTGAAGCTGGCCAATCTGTTGATCGACGCGGCCGACAAGGGACGCAGCCGCGCCGTGCTCCGGGAAGCCTTCAAGGCCCTCTTCCGCTACACCGAGAAGCACTTCGAGGAGGAGGAGGCCTTCTGGCAATCCTCCGGCCTGCCGACGCTCGCCGAAGAACGAACTGGAACATCTCTGGACCGACGAGACCCTCGACTTCGTCCAGACCACCGGCGATGAACTGACGGACTGGGTCGACAGCCGCCTGATCGCCCACATGACCCGCGTCGACCGCCAGGCGGTCGATGACGTCGGACAACGCTGAATCTCATCCACGCCGCAGGGTGAACAGGGTCACCTCGCCCGGCGAGAAGAAGCGGACGGGAACGCCCGAGGTGCCGGCTCCCGTGCTGGTGTAGCCAAGCATCTCTCCCACCCGCCACAGGCCCGCCACATGGGCGCGCGGCAAACCCAGTGTGAGGATGGCGCGGCCACCCGGCAGGGCGATCTGGCCGCCATGAGTGTGGCCGCAGAGATAGAGGGCATAGCCGTGGCGGGCGGCGGCCTCGGCCATCTCGGGCGAGTGGATGAGGGCGACGGAGAATCCCCCGTCCTGCCGCCCCTCCGCCAGCGCCGCGTCGGCCACGGGGGTGTGGAAGGAAAAGACGTCGTCCAAGCCGGTGAAGCGCAGCGTCTCGCCCCCGCGCGCCAAGGCGACCGTCTCGTTGATCAGCACGCGAATGCCCAGGTCGGCCAGCACCTCGGGAATCGCATGGTCGTCATGATTGCCCAATGTTGCCAGAATGCCGTCCTTGACCGTACAGGCGGCGGCCACATGGGCGAGCGGCTCCTTCAAGTGCGAGGTGGCGCCGGCATGATGAGCCCGATAGTCGCCGGTCCAGACCGCCAGGTCCGCCTCCAGGCCCTTGAGCGCGGCGACGATGTTCCGCTCGTGGCCGGGAATGGCGTCCAGGTGCATGTCGCTGACCTGGAGGATGCGATAGCCATCGAAGGTCGGCGGCAGGTCATGGAATTCCAAGTCGATCTCGACCCGCTGCAGTCGGCGGGCGTTGGCGAGTCCTCGGTTATACAGACCCACCGTCTTGAGACCGGCTTTGAGGACCGGCATCCACCAGAAATGGCCGATGCGGCCCTGCGGGCCCTTGGGGGAAATCCGGTGGCCAGCCTGTTCGATGGCGATGCGGGCGACGCGCCAGCGGGCCCGGTGCTCGGGACAGGAGGCCGGCGCGGCGAAAGAAGGCGGCAAGGGCATGGCCTCTATGTGCTCTGTCCGCGCGGTCTCTTCAAGTCTGGTCGATGGGCCGGTCGATGGGTTAGGATGGGGCATGATCCCGCATTCAGACCGCCCGCGCGGCGAACTTTCCACCCGCCAACTCGCCATGCCGCGCGACACCAATCCGCGCGGAGACATCTTCGGCGGCTGGCTGCTGGCCCAAATGGATGTCTCGGGCAGCTTGGTCGCCGTACGCCGCGCCGCTGGCCGCGTAGTCACCGTGGGCGTGGAAGCCATGGCCTTCCACCGTCCGGTCAACGTGGGCGACGTGCTGTCCTGCTACGCCGAGATCATCAAGGTCGGTCGGACATCGATCACGGTGCGGGTGGAGGCCTGGGCGGAAAAGCAGGAAGGGACCTTCGAGGCGGTCAAGGTCACCGAGGGGAATTTCACCTACGTCGCCATCGACGCCCAAGGCAACAAGCGCCACATTCCCCAGGAAGGAAGCGGTCCCTATCATCCGCTGTAGGCGGAACGGCCCGCCGGCCGATTCCATCCGGTCACCTGCCGTCCGACCAGGCGAATCGGGTGAAGGCGGAGAAATCTGGGGACGAAATCTGGCGACACAATTGTTTCAATCCGCGCCCCCGCGTGGGGGGCGACATCAACGGCGTGGCATCTCGGCTTTGGGACAGGGACGGCGGCCCAGGCCTCGGTATCGCGTTTGGTCGCGAACGTCTGGCAGGTGACGGGGTATCCGTTCCCCCGGATCGATTGAAGAAGCGCCGCCCGCTTCGGGCGGCGCTTCCGCCGCTACCGGCGCAGTCCAGGGTTCATCCTTTCGGCGGCCCACTCCCTGATCTGCCCGACGGACATCCCTGCAAGGTTGGGATTCGCCTTCATCACCGTCTCGCCCAGGATGTCCTTCCCCGGCGTCTTGTCGTCGGCCCGCAGGAGTCTGTTGGCGCCGCCGGCCCCGAAGTGGTAGGCGAGGTACTGGTTGCCGGCCGTCGGCGGCCAGCCGTTGCGCTTCAGGGCGGCCGCGTTCTCGCGGATGTAGTGTCCGGCCATCTCGCGGGCGAGGGTAGGATCGTACTTCAGGGCGTTGATCTGGTCTTCAGTCTTTCCC
>JAMOBD010000122.1 GCA_039908345.1 Magnetospirillum sp. WYHS-4 | reverse complement strand
CGGCGCTTGCCTCGGGGTTGGCGCGCCGGAACTGGTCGAGGTGGCCGGCCATGGCGGCCTCGCGCGCTTCCGCCGGATCGTTGGCGCGGGCGGAACGGACGATCAGGTCCACCATCTTGCGTTCCTGTTCCGCGTCGCCAAAGGGGCGGGCGCCCACCACCATGGGCACGGTCTGGCGCCGGGCCACCGCCTGGGCGGTGTCGGGCCTGACCGCCACCACCAGGACATAGGGGCAGGCGGGCAGGAGCTGGTCCTGGAAGGGTTGCAGGAAGGCCAGGGCCTCGGCATGGCTGGGCATGCCCAGGCTCTTGCAAGGCGCGGCGCGGTCGGCCAGATCGCAGAGTTCCACCGTGCCCATGAAGGCCAGCCAGGCCTCGCGGGCCGGGCGGGAATAGAACGGATGGCCGCCGCCCGGCTGATCTCCCCGCCAGGCGCGCTGGACCACATAGATGCCTTCGCGGCCCCGGATCACGGTGGACATCAAGACCTCGATACGGCGTGGCACCACCTGGGGGCGGGCGGCATCGGGCGCCGGGCGGCGGCATTCGAGCAGCAGCAGCGAGACCTCGTAGCCATTGACCTGCCGGGAATCCGGGTCCTGGCCCTCGTAGCGCTCGCAGGACTCGCGTACACCATCCGCCATCCGCATGGCGAAGGTGACGGCGGGTACGTCGAGCATGCCTTCGAAGACCTGCACGGTGACCCGCTCGGTCCAGTCCTTGGCCGTCTGTCCGGGTGGCAGGTATTCATGGAGCCGACGGCCCTCCTTGAATTCCTTGCGGACGGCGGTCCAGCCGGCGGGCGGGGCGGCGAACAGGCGTTCCTGGCTGGGCGGCGCCGCCCCGACGGGCCAAGCCAGCAGCAGAAGGGCGGCCAGCCGGGCCAGCTTCATTCGACGCCCTCGTCAGCCGGGGCCTTCGTTCGGCGCCCGCCGGGGGCCGCCTTGACCTTGCCGCGGCCCAACTGGTCGCGCAGCACCCGGCGCGGCACCTCGTCCACTTGGCCGCGTTCCAGGTTGCCGAGTTGAAAGGGGCCGTAGGACACCCGGATCAGGCGGGTCACCTGCAGGCCCAGGTGTTCCATGATGCGCCGCACCTCGCGGTTCTTGCCCTCGTGGATGGACAACGAAACCCAGGCGTTGGAGCCCTGCTCGCGTTCCAGATGGGCCAGCACCGGGCCGTACTTGATGCCCTCGATGGTGATACCCTTGCGAAGGTTCTTCAGGGCGTCCTCGTCCACCGCGCCATGGACCCGCACCCGGTAGCGGCGCGTCCAGTTGCGGCTGGGCAGTTCCAGGTCGCGGGCCAGTTCGCCGTCGGTGGTGAGCAGCAGCAAGCCTTCCGAATTGAGATCCAGGCGCCCCACGGACACCACGCGCGGCATGCCGGCCGGCAGCTTCTGGAACACCGTCGGCCGGCCTTGCGGGTCCTTGTGGGTGGTCACCAGACCGGCCGGCTTGTTGTAGCGCCAAAGCCGGGTCTCGCCAGCCTCGGGCAAGGGCTTGCCGTCCACCAGGATGACGTCGCCGGCGCCGACGTTGATGGCCGGCGTCGCCACCACGGTACCGTTGACAGAAATGCGGCCGGCGGCGATCCAGGATTCGGCGTCGCGGCGCGAGCAGAGACCGGCCCGCGCCACCACCTTGGCCAGCCGTTCGCCCTTCTTCTCGTCGCTCATCTGGATTCCCTCGCGGTTTGGATGACGGCCTCGAACAGGCGGCGGTCGCCGTCCGAAATGAAGAATTCCGGATGCCACTGCACACCCAGACAGAAGCGGTAGGCGGGGGCCTCCATGCCCTCGATCACCCCGTCGGAGGCGCGGGCGTTGACCACCACCCCGGCCGGCTCGTCGGCAGCCGCCTGGTGGTGGGCGCTGTTGACCGCCAGGCTGTCGACGCCTACCAGGCGGTGCAGCAGGGTCCCCGGCACGACGGCGACCGTATGACCGGGCTCGTCGCGGGGATTGGGCTGCTCGTGGGCCAGACAGCCGGGAACCGTGTCGGGAATGTGCTGAATCAGCCGGCCGCCCAGCACCACGTGCAGCAATTGCTGCCCGCCGCAAATTCCCAGCACCGGCAGGTCCCGTTCCAGGGCCCCCTTGACGATGGCCAGTTCGAAAGCGGTGCGGCGCTGCTTCAGCTTAACCGTGGCATGGACTGCGGCGTCGCCGAACAGGGCCGGGTCGACGTCGAAATGCCCGCCGGTTACCAATAGACCGTCGATCAGGTCCAGGTAGGCCGTGACCAGTTCCGGCTCGTGAGGTAAAGGCAGCGGCACCCCCCCCGCCGCCACCACGGCGTCGCAATAGTTCTGGCGCAGGGCGTACCAGGGAAATTTCGAATACCCTCCGGGTTCTTCCCAGTCGAGGGTGATGCCGATGCGAGGCTGGATCATAGGGGCAATCTAAGCGGCGAGCCCCGTCGCGGCAAGCGCCACCGATCTCGGTCGAACGGAGTTCCGCCGTCGCGTCGCCTGTTCCTCGACCTGCGCGCGCCATATCGGCCGTTCCGTGGGCATTGCGCTTCGCAGAGGGCCGCACACTGCCCGCACAAGATCGGCACGACCGTCTATCGCGCGGCATGCCTGCGTGCAACGCCTCGTGAATGCCGGCCTTTCGCTGATGGTCGTGGTGCCGCTGGGGAAAGGATTTCGTCGGCTGCCAGCAGCAGCGATATCTTCAATACGCCCTTGTAGGTGTCCGAGAGCGCCCGGCCCATCCAGGCCACCGGACGCCCGACATGTCTCTCGGTCAAGCACGCCTCCCGTTCCTTGGCGACGCTTGGCCCGATAGACCGTCGGATTGGTCTCGAAACCGTCCAGCAACAGGCACGTGGATGGAATCCTCCAGGAAATACCGGATTTCCAGGAGGTCGAACAACGAGAAGCGGCCCGATTCCTCGTGGTCGATGAACAGGTCGAGGTCACTGTCGGCCCGGGCGTCGCCACGCAAGGTCGAGCCGAACAGGAACAGCGCCCGCACCCCCAGTTCGCGGAGACGGTTCGACCCCTGCGATATTCTCCGCAAGCTGTTGACTGCGAACCCGATGAAGGTACGCGTGTGCAGGGCGGGGATTAAGTGCACTCCAGTGCCATGGCCTATTCGCCGACACAGCGGCATCAATTACACCGTGGATCTCAGATGTCGCTCCTGGTCGGGCCTGGGCTTGAACGCCAAATTGACATTTAGTAAGTAATAGGGGGAAAGCCTCTCCCCCACCTTCCCTTCCCCTTCATCACTTTTTCCACAAGCCCATCACCCCGGCCCAATGGCGAAACGTGACCGACCGTCTTCGCATCATCTACTGGCAGAAGGCGTTGATCGCTTCGGGTTGTTCCTACTGCTTCCCGAACAGGGGACAGGCAGAGAGCATCGAATTCCCGCATGGTTGTCTCGTCCACGAGCCCCACTTTGTGCAGGTCCCATACCGTCTCGTGAACCGCTTCGAGAATGCCGCTACGCTTTCTTGCCGACATCGCCACCTGTTTCCTGGAGATATCCATATTCCTCACGCCGCCTCGACGGTCAGCCGACCAGGGCGATGAGACCTCTGTTTGCGGACCACAATATCCACGTCCCGCCCCAGCACCAGTAGAAGACGGAGCAGGCGCTCCACCGAATAGTCCTTGAAGTAACCCCGAAGCAGGCGGGACACGTCGGGCTGGGATAGCCCCATGACCTCGGCGGCCTTCGCCTGGGTCAGGCGGCGGCTTCGGATGATGCCGTCGATCTGGGTGACAAGTTTCGCCTTCAGCAGATGCGTCTCCGCATCTGGCCGTCCAAGATCGGCAAAGACGTTGCCGCTGCCCTTTTCGATTTCGATGTCGTCAACCCTGACCATGGGTCTCTTCCTTTCCATAGCGCAAGCGGTAATGGCTCTCCGCCGCCTTCAGCCTCTGCCTCACCAAGTCGATCTCGTGCTTCGGCGTCGCAATGCCGGTCTTGGATTTCTTCTGGAAGGCGTGAAGCACATAGACCGCCTTCTCGAAACGGACCACGTAGACCGACCGGTAGGTGTTCCCGTCGAACCGGGAAACGATTTCCAAAACCCCGGAACCCACCCCCTGAAGCGGGCTTGGCATCAGGGTGTTTCAAGCCCACCTCAGCCTGATAGAGGGCAAATCCGGCGTGATCCCGAATCTCCTCGGGGAAGCGCCTGAGGTCGGTTCTACTCGACCCAACCCATTCTAGGGGCTTCGGCTTTCGATGATCCATGTGTGATTATGGCGGTTCCGCCATTGCTTTTCAAGCGCAACCGCCCCTGACCATCTCCCCGCCACACCTCGGACATCTCCGCGATAAGAACGTTCCGAAGGGTATCGTCGATGGGCTGCTGGGGTGGGCCAGTTCCGAGCACCGGATGCAGATGACCGACCACTACGACCAGCGACGCATTCCCATGGGGAAACTCGTCGAGGGAATTGAAGCGCTGGAATATCCCTGGTTCTCGAAATTGCTATCTGAAGGACGTTAGGAGTGACCGCGAAGCCATCACGAGGTCGGCAGCAACAGCGTCACGTCCAGGCCAAGAGCCTTGGCGAGCGCACGGAGGGTTTCCAGCGAGCCGGTGCGCCGACCCGTCTCGATCTGCGAGAGGTAAAGGGGCGTGATGCCGGCCTTCTTGGCAAGGACGGCCTGGGTCAATCCCCTGTGCTGGCGGAATGCCTTGACGGGGCTCGTCCCTTCCAGGATCGCATCCACCACCTTGGCTGGGAAGGTCTCCGACTTGCGGGCAATCGCGGCATCGAAGAGAGCCTCGTCGGAATCGTCCTCGGCATAGGGACGCACCCGCTCCCAGACATCCCACGGGATCACCGCGAATGCCGGTCGGCCTTGCTCGTCGTTGATGATCTGCGGCTTCGCCATTTCCATCTCCTCAATCGTAGGCGCGGCATCTTGGAGCGATTTCCAGAACCAGGATCGTCACCACGTCGTTTCGAAGGGTATAGAGAACCCGCCAATCTCCGACGCGGAGCCGATAGCCCGGCCGCCCCTTGAGGGCTTTGACGTTGTTGTTGGGAGCATAGGGATTGATGGCCAGACGTTCGACCTTGCTTCGAATCGTCCGTGCCGTGTTGGCGGGTATTCGCCGCAAACTGACGAGGGCTTCCACCGAATACTCGATGCTCCATGCCATGATGTATGTATAGCATATCGACATACCATGCGACAAGGAGGTGCCTGGGCATCGAAAGCCGAAGGGCTGGCGTCAAGTTTCACAGATGATTTCCGCTTGCACCTGCAAGCGAAATCCATCTGGCTATTCGGTTCCCTACTATCATGATGGTGGGGGCAGGCAGCAAGGAAACGATCATGCCCTATGCGATCATCCGAGGCGGAAACCACCGCCGTCACGAGGTGGACTTCGGCGATGGCCCCCTTCGCGTCGAGGTTCACGCCAGCGAAGAGACGGTGGAGATTTTCATTGAAGCCGACACCAGCACACTGCCCGAGGAGCGTCGGCGGTTCGCTCTCATCAACATCCCTCGGCACCTCTTCAGCCAGGCCACGGGAGAGGCGGCGCGGAGGGTACCCTCTCGCGGTAAAGCCATTCCACCAGATTCCGGAAGTCAGTTTCCCGCCCGCCGATGAGCGTTTCCACCAGTTCGTTCAGATATCGAAGGCAATCGGATTCGGTCACGCCAGTTCTGGCTCAAATGAGATTTACCAGTTTCCGCTTTGCGTCGGAGTCGCCCTCGACGTAAGCGGCTGTCATCTGCACCCCCCATGCGACGGCGGCCGTAGTCGGATTCGGCGTCACTTGGAAGGTCCTGGGAACGGCCGTCGCCATGAGCCCCATCGGGCGGGCCATCGGCGTGATCGCCGTGGCCGCCGGCCTGGTTTACGACAACCTGGACAAGGTCAAGGCCGGGATCGGCGCCGTGGTCGACGCGGCCCAACCCATGATCGATTGGGTGGGGCGTCTGTTCAGCGACGGGCGCAAGTCCCGTGGCGTCAAGAC
>JAMOBD010000121.1 GCA_039908345.1 Magnetospirillum sp. WYHS-4 | reverse complement strand
CGCCCCCAGGATGACCCGGCGGTGGGTCTCCAGCACTTGCGGCCAGACGATCAGGTTGGCGATGCCGGTTTCGTCCTCCAGGGTGACGAAGACCACCCCCTTGGCGCTGCCCGGCTGCTGGCGGGCGATGACCAGCCCGGCCACCGCGGCCCTCCGGCCTTGCGGCAGGTCCGCCAGGTCCCCGGCGGGCCCGTAGCCCTGGGCGGCCAGGGCCGGGCGCAGAAGACCCGCCGGATGGGCCTTGAGCGACAACCCCAGGGAGCGGTAGTCGTCCGCCACCTCTTCCCCTGGCGAAGCCGCCGGCAGGACGACGGCGGCCTCGCGCCTTTCGGCATGGGCGAAGAGCGGCAGGGGTGCCGCCGCCTCCAACCCCTTGACCGCCCAGAAGGCTTGGCGGCGGTCCACCCCCTGGGAGCGGAAGGCATCCGCCCGTGCCAGGGCTTCCAGCGCCGCCCGCGGCACCCCGGCCCGCCAGAGGTCAGGAACGCTGCCGCCGCGGATCGCCGCCACCCGGCGGGCATCCGCCTCGGCCAGGCCCTTGGCCTGGCGGAAGCCCAGGCGCAAGGCGCCATCCTCCAGGGTGCAGTCCCAGTCGCTGAAGGCGACATCGACCGGCCGCACCTCCACCCCATGGTCGGCGGCGTCGCGCAAGATCTGAGCCGGGGCGTAGAAGCCCATGGGCTGGCTGTTGAGCAGGGCGCAGGCGAAGGCGGCCGGATAATGCCGCTTCAGCCAGGCCGAGACGTAGACCAGCAGGGCGAAGCTGGCGGCATGGCTTTCCGGGAAGCCGTATTCGGCGAAACCTTCGATCTGGCGGAAGCAGCGTTCGGCGAAACCGGCGTCGTAGCCGCGGGCCGCCATGCCGACTTGGAACTTCTCCCGGTAATGGTGGATGCGCCCGGAACGCCGGAAGGCCGCCATGGCGCGCCGCAGTCCGTCCGCCTCCGCCCCGCTGAAGCCGGCCGCCACCATGGCGATGCGCATGGCCTGTTCCTGGAACAAGGGAATCCCCAAGGTCTTGCCCAGCACTTGGCGCAGCTCGTCGGAGGGGAAGTCCACCGCCTCTTCCCCCCGGCGGCGGCGCAGGTAGGGATGGACCATGTCGCCCTGGATGGGGCCGGGCCGGACGATGGCCACCTCGATCACCAGGTCGTAGAAGCAGCGGGGCTTGAGGCGCGGCAGCATGGCCATCTGGGCCCGGCTTTCCACCTGGAACACCCCCAGGGAATCCCCCCGGCAGAGCATGGCGTAGACCGCCGGGTCCTCGGGCGGCACGTTGGCCAGGGTCAGGCGGCGGCCGTGGTGGGTCTCGATCAGCCCGAAGGCCTTGCGGATGCAAGTCAGCATGCCCAGGCCCAGGATGTCCACCTTGAGAATGCCCAGGCTGTCCAGGTCGGTCTTGTCCCATTCGATGACCGTGCGGTCTTCCATGGCGGCATTGGCGATGGGCACCACCTCGTCCAGACGGCCGCGGGCGATCACCATGCCGCCGGTATGCTGGGACAGGTGGCGTGGAAAGCCGCGCAGTTCCGCCGCCAGTTCCAGGACCATCGATACCGTCCGGTCGGTATCGTCAAGGCCGGCCTCGGCCAGGTCCTTGGCGTCGATCTCTTCGATACCCCGCCGCCAGGCGGCGCGCTGCAAGGCGACGATGGCGTCTTCGGCCAATCCCAGGACCTTGCCCACCTCGCGCAGCGCGCTCCGGCTGCGGTAGGTGATGACCGTGGCGGTCATGCCCGAACGCTCGCGGCCATGGCGGGCGTAAATGTACTGGATGACCTCCTCGCGGCGTTCGTTCTCGAAATCCACGTCGATGTCGGGGGGTTCGCCCCGCTCGGCGCTGACGAAGCGTTCGAACAGCACGTCGATGCGGTCCGGGTCGACCGAAGTGATGCCCAGGCAGTAGCAGACCGCCGAATTGGCCGCCGATCCCCGCCCCTGGCAAAGAATGCCGCGCGAACGGGCGAAGCGCACGATGTCGTAAACGGTCAGGAAATAAGGGGCGAAGCCCAATTGGCCGATCAGGGCCAGTTCGTGGGCGATCTGGGCCTTGACCTTGGGCGGCACCCCGGCCGGGTAGCGGGCGGCGGCGCCGTCCCAGGCCAGGCGCGCCAGGTCGCCGCCTTCTGCCGGATACTCGTAGCGCAGTTCGTCCAGGGAGAACCGGCAGCGTTCCACCACCGCCAGGGTGTTGGCGACGGCCTCGGGAACCTCGCAAAACAGGCGGGCCATCTCGTCCGGCGGCTTCAGGTGGCGTTCGGCGTTGGCCGCCAGGCGGAAGCCGGCCCCGGCCAGGGTGCAGCCCTCGCGAATGCAGGTCAACACATCGGCCAGCCGCCGCCGCGCCGGGTGGTGCATCCGCACGTCGTTGGTGGCCAGCAGGGGCAGTCCGACCGCCTGCGCCCGCCGCGCCAAGTCATGCAGACGCCGCCTGTCATCACCACAATATGAATTAGAAACAACGATATAGATGCCTTTGCTGAAAACTCCCCTCAACCTCAAGAGAAGATCACCAAAGTGATCGTCGATGTCGCCGGGCGGAATCAAGCCGAGGACCTGGCCTTGCGCATGGGCCTCCAGATCGGCCATGGACAGGATGCAGCCCCCCTTCCCCGCCCGCCGCTTGCCCAGGGTAAGCAACCGGCAAAGCCGCCCATAGGCGGCCCGGTCGGTGGGCCAGCAGAGGAAGGACGGCCCATCCGTCAAGTCCAGCCGCGCCCCCACCACCAGGCGGATACCCGCCTCCTTGGCCGCCTGGTGGGCGCGCACGATGCCGGCCAGGCTGTTGCGGTCGGCGATGGAAATGGCGGCCAGCCCCAAAGCCGCCGCCTGGATCGCCATCTCGTCCGCGTGCGACGCCCCTTCGAGGAAGCTGAAATTGCTCAAGCACTGGAGTTCGGCGTAGCTCACGGAAAGAAGCCGTGCAGGAACCAGCGGGGCGGGGTGTCGGGGCGGGCAAGGCCCTGGCGGTAGAGCCAGAAGCGGCGGCCTTCGGCGTCTTCCACCCGGTAGTAGTCGCGAACCTCGCCGTCGGGGATGCCGGGATCGGCCAGCCACCATTCGCCGCCGATCCGTTCCGGCCCCTCGGCCCGTGCCACCCGATGCGGATGGCGGCGCCAGCGGAACAAGGCCGGCGGCCCGTCGGGCAGGGGCGCCACCGCCTCGACGGGTTCCGGCCAGGGCAGCAGGTGCAAAGGACGCGGCCGGGCCGGCCAAGGCGGCA
>JAMOBD010000120.1 GCA_039908345.1 Magnetospirillum sp. WYHS-4 | reverse complement strand
AGCCGCATGAACCTGTTCGGCACCGATTTCCACGCGCTCACCATCCTTTGCCTGCTGCTGTTCGTGGGCGCCATGGGCAAGTCGGCCCAGTTGGGCCTGCATACCTGGCTGCCGGACGCCATGGAAGGTCCCACCCCCGTTTCCGCCCTGATCCACGCCGCGACCATGGTGACGGCCGGCGTGTTCATGGTGGCCCGCCTGTCGCCGCTGTTCGAATATTCGGATACCGCCCTGGCGGTGGTCACCGTGGTGGGGGCCTCGACGGCCATCTTCGCCGCCACGGTGGGTTGCGTGCAGAACGACATCAAGCGGGTGATCGCCTATTCCACCTGCTCGCAGTTGGGGTACATGTTCTTCGCCTGCGGCGTGTCGGCCTATTCGGCGGGCATCTTTCACCTGATGACCCACGCGTTCTTCAAGGCCTTGCTGTTCCTGGGGGCCGGTTCCGTGATCCACGCCATGTCCGACGAGCAGGACATCCGCCGCATGGGCGGTACCTGGAAGCACATCAAGGTCACCTGGGCCTTGATGTGGATCGGCAGCCTGGCCTTGGCCGGCATTCCGCCGTTTGCCGGTTTCTGGTCCAAGGACATCGTGCTTGAAGCCGCCTACGGCGCCCATTCGGCCTTCGGCAATTACGCCTTCTTGATGGGCGTGATCGCCGCCTTCCTGACGGCCTTCTATTCCTGGCGGCTCTTGATCCTGACCTTCCACGGCACGCCTCGGGCCGACGAAAGGACCATGGCCCACATCCACGAATCGCCCAAGGCGATGATCCTGCCGTTGCTGGTCTTGGGAACGGGGGCGATTTTCGCCGGCTACATAGGCTACGAGGCCTTCGTCGGCCACGACGCGGCGGAATTCTGGGGCAACGCCATCTTCGTACTGCCGGCTCATGCCGCGCTGGAGAACGCCCATCACGTTCCCGCATGGGTCAAGTACACACCCCTGGTGGTCGCCGTATCGGGAATCGCCCTGGCCTATTTCATGTACATGGTCGCGCCCAAGCTGCCGGGTACCCTGGCCACCGCTTGGGCGCCGGTCTACCGCTTCCTGCTGAACAAGTGGTACTTCGACGAACTCTACGACTTCCTGTTCGTGCGGCCGGCCATGCGGTTGGGGCGCAATCTCTGGAAGACGGGTGACGGAATGCTGATCGACGGCTTGGGGCCGGACGGGCTGGCGGAGGCCTCGATAGGCATCGCCAAACGCGCCTCGCGCTTCCAAAGCGGCCAGGTCGCCCACTACGCCTTTGCCATGCTGATCGGCGTCGTGTTGCTGATCACTTGGTACATCCTGAGCATCGCGTAAGGAGGGGGAACCCATGACCGCCAATTTCCCCGTCCTGACCCTGCTGATCCTTCTGCCCCTGGTGGGAGCCGGGTTCATCCTCACGGTACGCGGCGACACGGAGGCCGTGGCGCGCAACTCGCGCCACGTGGCGCTTTGGACGTCGACGATCACCTTCCTGGTGTCGCTTTACCTGTGGTTCGGCTTCGAACGCGGCACGGCGGCCTTCCAGTTCGTCGAGCGGGCGGCCTGGATTCCCGACTACGGAATTTCCTACTATTTGGGCGTCGACGGCATCTCCATGCCCTTCGTGCTGCTGTCAACCCTGCTTACGCCCATCTGCGTGCTGTCGGCCTGGGAGGCGGTGACCAAGCGGGTCAAGGAATACATGATCGCCTTCCTGGTCCTGGAATCCCTGATGATCGGCATGTTCGCCGCCTTGGATCTGGTGGTGTTCTACATCTTCTTCGAGGGCGTGCTGATCCCGATGTTCCTGATTATCGGCGTCTGGGGCGGCCCGCGCCGGGTCTATGCGGCCTTCAAGTTCTTCCTTTACACGCTGCTGGGGTCGGTCCTGATGCTGCTGGCCATGCTGGCCATGTACGCCAGCGCCGGCACCACCTCCATCCCCGAACTGATGCAGGCCGGCTTCCCGGCCAGCCTGCAGACTTGGCTGTGGCTGGCCTTTTTCGCCTCGTTTGCCGTCAAGGTGCCCATGTGGCCCGTCCATACGTGGCTGCCCGACGCCCACGTGGAGGCGCCGACCGCCGGTTCGGTCATCCTGGCGGGCGTGCTGCTGAAGTTCGGCGGCTACGGTTTCCTGCGCTTTTCGCTGCCCATGTTCCCCGAGGCGACGGTGGCCTTCACGCCCCTGATGTACACCCTGTCGATCATCGCGGTGATCTATACCTCGCTGGTGGCGCTCGCCCAGGAGGACATGAAGAAGCTGATTGCGTACTCGTCGGTCGCCCACATGGGGTTCGTCACCATCGGCACCTTCACCCTGAACCAGCAGGGCATCGAGGGCGCCATCTACCAGATGCTCAGCCATGGCGTGGTATCGGCCGCCCTGTTCCTGATCGTGGGCGTGGTCTACGACCGCGTCCATTCGCGCGAGATCGTTACCTACGGCGGTTTGGTGCACCGGATGCCGGTCTATTCCCTGACCTTCATGCTGTTCATGCTGGCGTCCGTGGGACTACCGGGCACCGGCGGATTCGTCGGCGAGTTCCTGGTGCTGCTGGGTGCCTTCAAGGCCAATTCCTGGGTCGGGGCCTTGACCACCACCGGCGTGGTACTGGGGGCGGCCTACATGCTGTATCTTTATCGCCGGGTCATCTTCGGCGAGCTGACCAAGGACAAGCTGAAGAAGATACTGGACATGAGTCCGCGCGAAATCGCCGTCTTCGCCCCGCTGGCGATCTTGGTGATCTGGATGGGCATCTACCCGGCCTCGTTCCTTGATGTCATGCATGCCTCGGTGGCCAACCTGATCGAGCAGGTGACCGCTTCGGGCAAGATGCTGGCGCCGATGAACGCCATGGCCGTCCGGTAAACGGGTTAGGAAGAAGTGGAGACCATGGCGATGGCCGAATTTCCCGACCTGATGCCGGTGTTGCCCGAGTTGTTCCTGGCGCTCGCCGCCATGGGCTTGCTGATGCTGGGCGCGTTCACCAAGGGCACCACCCCCGAGGACGGGGCCAAGGCGGCGGGCAGCATCGCCCACCTCAGCGTCACGGTGCTGATGCTTACCCTGTTGCTGTTGGCCACCGTGCCGGGCGGCCGCGTTCTGGCCTTCGGCGGCCTGTTCGTCTCCGACGGCTTCGCCCTGTTCTTCAAGGCCTTGGTACTGCTGGCCTCGGCCATGGCCCTATTCATGGCCCGCGACTTCATGGAACGGCAGCACATGTCGCGCTTCGAGTTCGGGGTGCTGATCCTGTTCGCGACGCTCGGCATGCTGCTGATGATTTCGGCCAACAACTTGGTGTCGCT
>JAMOBD010000119.1 GCA_039908345.1 Magnetospirillum sp. WYHS-4 | reverse complement strand
CACCACGAAACCCCCACCTGAAACCCCGCCACCCCGGAATGTAGTGCTAACAAACCCGTGCCACTCCGTAACAGTCTGTTACAGAACAGCTTTTTCTCGGGCACTGTTCAAGTTGGGTTAGGAGATGAAACATCATTGCGCCAAGAGACCATATATCAGCAGCAGGACCGGGATGATCCCCAGGTTCACGAAACATCATTTCCGGAGCCATATAGGGAAGAGCCCCCCTTACGGTCTTTGATGTAGAAGCCGTCAACCCTCCACTCTTTGCTTCATCATCGAATACCTCCGCTGTAAATGTTGAAATCCCAAAGTCAGTAATTTTTATATTACATGAACTTACATCGGAACAAGCCATAACATTACTCGGCTTTAAATCACGATGAATTACACCGGCATTATGTGATGCGGCAACTCCCTTTGCCAAATGGTGCAAAACTTGAGCACCGTAATGTGGATCAAGAAACTTCAGTACTTCTAGCTTTTGCTCAAAGGACTCACCTTCCACCAGCTCCTCGATAAGAAATGCCCGCTCATTTTCCTCAATATAATCAAATGTCTTAGCGACATTATGATGATTAATGCGCGCAGCAATCTGCGCACTTTTCGAAAACCGCTTTTTACCTTGCCCTTGCTGAGGCGTCTTTAGCGCCACATCCATGCCAAGACGCGAATCGTTAGCCCGATAAACATCTTGCATGCCGCCGCTACCAATCGGCTCTATAATCGTATACCTACCAGCAATTATCGTGCCCTGTGACATCATGGCATCACCTGCGGGTTTGAAATGTCAAAAGTAACAAAATCGCGGGCCCCGGGGGCATTCAGGGTAAGAACAGCGCATCCGGTGATTTCATCGCGAACTGATAGTGGTTTATTGTTTGCGGACACCAACCCGTTTAGTTGGGATACAAAAAATCCATACCCATCATAGGAAATTGATATCGATGTCGGGCCAAAGCGAAGGCTCACTGTCCTGTGCTTATTACTCAACTCGTGAGGTGTGCCAGAGACAATGAGCAAAGCACGGTGCCTTTCGTAAAGCAAATTTCTAGAAAGGGCATCGCGAATTTTAGCCATGCTCGGCCGATTATGTGGAGACAAATCAAAACAACTCTCTATGATGGTGGCAATTTCCGGTGGTATTTCAGCCAATAAAGAGACTATTGCTCCCTTCGCTGGAGAAGCGGGCGGCATTTCGAGCACTTCATCCGGTGGAGAAATCATTAACAGAGATAAAGCCGTCATGCCAAATGCGTAGACATCTATGGCGTTATCAAAGCTTATGGTTTTGCTCCCCCAAAGTTCAGGCGCCATAAAGTTTGGTGTTCCAATAATTGACCTGGTTGTTGCATCCTTGCCTTCACGCCGAGCCAATCCGAAATCAATAATTTTAATTACTCCGTTTGTATCTATCCTGATGTTGTCAGGCTTGATGTCCCTATGTATTATTCCAGCTGCGTGAATATCAGCAAGGCCACAGGCGATCTGCCACAAAATCTTTAGAAATAAATTATCTTGAGAAAATGATGCCCACTCAAGATTCTTCCCATCAATATGCTCTAGAACAAGGCCGGTTTTTTTCTTTAGATCATTATCCAGAACAACAATATCGAATAACTGGACAACATGTTTTGAACGAAGATTGATTAATGACCTCTGCTCATCGATGAGGCGGCGTTCATCCTCCCCATCTTTAAGAGTCTTTATTACAACACGCCGATTCAATCGAATATCTACGCATTCGATAACGTCCCCCATGCCACCCGCAGCAGCGTTCCCCGTTGGCTGATATCTCCCTGCGATCATAGTGCCCTCCGGTTGAATTACCTCTTAAGAATCTCGATTTCAAATTGGCTATTTGGCGAGGACGGCTTTTTTGCCTTTGATTTCTTTGGTTTGGCCTTTGTGGGCTTCATTTGGCTTGGCTTGGCCGCTTGATCAACATTGGAGGGTGAACGTAAATGCTCCGGTTCATGCACGGGTTCTGGAAGATCGGACGAAAGCCATAAGAAGTCCAGCGCGCCAGCCTGGTCCCAGATGCGCAGTGACGCTTCCTCGTTTGCGAGAAGAGTTTGGGCTACAGAGGAATGTGAAATGGCGGCAATTGACGCGTTGTCTGGGGCACCACTCCACCTTACTAATGCAGCAAGCCTCTCGCAAAGCTGTTTGTTATCAGATGAGTTGGCAACAATAGCCGCGAGAGTATCATGATTTAAAAAATGAACGCCATCCGAGGTAATGATAGTTCTATGAAATTGACGCCCGAGAAGTCCAACATGTGGCTGAAGTCCATGTCCCATTCCAATGAATTGAAGGAGATCTTTTCCGACACCGCCAACAGCCTCTTCCATAGAATCATCTGTCGTCAATCTACACAAATCAATTTCTTGGCCTTCTTCGAATTCTCCGTAAATACGGCTATCGCCTACATTAACAAACACTGGAGACTCGTCTGGCATAAATACTATGGCAGATAAAGTGGCACCCCCCTTTGAGCCAGAAAATGAAAATACATCATCGTTTGCGAGTTGGGCGGAGTCTTCGAGTCTTTTGTGAAGGGGAAACCCGCGAAATTTGACTAATCCGAAAAAGAATGAGGAAATAGTAATTGAGGCACAAATCGCGCCATCCCGCATCCCCCCCATCCCATCTGCAAGTGCAACAACCAGAAACGGCTTAGAACTCCCCCCTGGGGAGACGCGCATCGCGGCGACCCG
Organism: Magnetospirillum sp. WYHS-4; assembly: GCA_039908345.1. Classification (NCBI taxonomy): domain Bacteria; kingdom Pseudomonadati; phylum Pseudomonadota; class Alphaproteobacteria; order Rhodospirillales; family Rhodospirillaceae; genus Magnetospirillum; species Magnetospirillum sp. WYHS-4. Next base: position 568 of record JAMOBD010000119.1, on the reverse strand, counting down.
ATCCTGATTTTCCGTTCTCATTAGTCCGATGTCGCTTGACAATGTAGCGGGAAAATCGCTTTGCGAAAATACCGCACGGTCGGGAGAAGGGCGGTCGAGCCATTTCTTAATCTTTTCACGAAACATTTCGGTCCTGCCTATCTCAATTCCGAAAACAGGATAGCAGGGTGCGAGAGAATGGCAAATCTTGTTGTCCCGTGGTGGTGGCTACGTCGTTTTCGGGGCGCGAGATTGGGTAGAGTGGCTGAAAGTTGGGGAAATCATCGAGGCGTGATGCACGGGCGGCTCGTACACCGGAAGAACGTGCTTTCGTGGCTGGGCAGCGGTTATCACTCGAGGCGTTCGGTGCCTGGGTAGGGGGCGCGGATTCGGGCAAGACCGGCAGTCGGCGGCCTGCCAAACACGAACGTAAAAAGGGGATGACCGGTTGTGCACCCCGGCCATCCCCCGCCCCTCAGAAGGAAGTGCCAGTGTCAACGGGCGTATCGCGAATAGCGACCCGCTCGCTCACCCATGCGTCCACCTCGGACAACAGCCACGCGACGCGATTGGGGCCAAGCCGGACCCG
>JAMOBD010000118.1 GCA_039908345.1 Magnetospirillum sp. WYHS-4 | reverse complement strand
GGCGAAGCGCGTAGCTGTGGGCGGGATAGGCCACGCCCTCGGAATTCGCCTTCACCGGCTGAACCGCCACCACATCGCCGGGCTTCACGACATCCGAGGCGCGCTTGGGCGAAGGCCCCACTTCTTGTTCTTCCAGCGTGGGGCGCGCCCAGGACAGTTCGGTCCAGGGAATGCGGCCCCGGCTGCCGTCGATCAGACCGATATCGGCGAAATTCTCGCCCACCGCCAGGACCAGCGCCGTTTCCCAAGGATCGATGCCGCCCGGCGGCTGAACCTGCGCCAGTTGGGTCGTCCAATCGGCGCTCAGTTCGACCCGGCCGATGGGGCCGCGCCATCCATGGCGGCGATCATAGGCCAGCAATCCCTGGCGCAGCACGCGGTCGGCAAGTTCCTGCAAGCGCGGGTCCAGGCTGGTGCGCACCGAAAGGCCGCCCTTGTAAAGCGTCTCCTCGCCGTAACTTTTGGCCAGACGACGGCGCACCTCTTCGGCGAACCAATCGGCGCCGCGCACATAGATGCTGTCAGGCCTGGGGCGCATGAACAAAGGCTCGGCCTTGGCGGCGTCGGCTTCCGCCTGGCTGATCACCCCATCCTCGGCCATGCGTTCCAGAACCCAATCGCGCCGCGACTTGGCCGCTTCGGGAAAACGCTGCGGATGATAGTTGTTGGGGGCCTTGGGCAGGGCGGCCAGGAAAGCCGCTTCGGCGATCGACAATTCGTCGAGCGACTTGTCGAAATAGTGCGTCGTGGCCGCAGCGACGCCGTAAGCGCCAATGCCCAGATAGATTTCGTTCAGGTAAAGCTCGAGGATATGGTCTTTCGTAAAGGCCCGCTCGAGACGGAAGGCCAGGATCATCTCCTTGACCTTGCGCTCGATGGACACTTCGTTGGTCAGAAGAAAATTCTTGGCCACCTGCTGGGTGATGGTGGACGCGCCCACGGGCCTGCGCGAGCCGCCCATATTTTTCAGATTCGTCACCACGGCGCGCAGGATGCCCAAGGGATCGACGCCCGTGTGGGTGTAAAAGGATTTATCCTCGGCGGACAGAAAAGCGTCGATCACCCGCTTGGGAATGGCGTTGATGGGCACAAAGGCCCGCTTCTCGATGGCGAATTCGGTCAACAGTCGCCCGTCACCCGCATGGATGCGCGTCGAGATCGGAGGTTGGTAATTGGCCAACTGCGAGAAGTCGGGCAGTCCCCGGCCATAATGGTAGAACAGGGCCAAGCCGCCCGCCGCCGCCGCCAGTCCGCCCAGCAGCGCCAACAAAAGAAGAATGCCGAAAAAGCGCAACAATCTGGTCACGGGCTGGCCGCCTTGCGCAGATTGTCAAAATATTCCGTGGCGGCGTGCGCCAAGGCCTTGGCCAGCTTGCCGCGGTAGGCTTCGGTCTTCAAAAGCTGCTCTTCCTTCGGATTGGACAGATAGCCAAGCTCGACCAGCACCGAAGGCACGTCGGGCGCCTTCAAGACCGCGAAACCCGCGAAGCGATGCGTGTTCGACAACAGCTTGACCTCGCGCCCCAGCCCGCCCACCGCCTTGCCCGCGAAATTGGCCGACAGGTTCATGGTTTCGCGCTGGGCCAGATCGATCAGGATGTTGGCGACTTCCGGCGCTTCGTTCGACAGATCAATGCCAGCGATCAAGTCGGCCTTGTTTTCGCTTTCGGCCAATTGCTCGGCCTCGGCGTCAGACGCCTTTTCGGAAAGCGTGTAGACCGACAGGCCAGACAGTTGAAGATTGGGATGCGAGTCGGCATGCAGCGAAAGAAACAGGTCGCCGCCCGCCGCCCTGGCCGGACTGTCGCGGCTCGACTGCCCGACGCCGCGCGAGGAAGCGGCCGCCATCGCCCTGATGCTGCGCGAGGCCCTGGAAACGGAAGGCCGCCGGGCTGCCCTGGTCACTCCCGATCGGGACCTCGCACGCCGGGTTGCCGGCGAGTTGGAGCGTTGGGGCATCGAGGTCGACGATTCGGCCGGACGGCCCTTATCTCAGACTCCATCCGGGACCTTCTTCCATCTGGCCGCCGACTTCGCCGCGGCCAAGGCGGCCCCGGTAACCCTGCTCGCCCTGCTCAAGCATCCCTTGGCGGGGGGCGGGATGGAACCCGCCGTTCTACGCTCCCTGGTGCGACGGCTGGAGATCCTGGTCCTGCGCGGCCCCCGGCCGGGGGCCGGTATCGCGGGGCTTCTGCGCGCCCTGCATGTCGCCGCCAAGGAAAGGAAACAGATTTTCTTCGATCTGGAGTCCGGGTTGCGGCGGCTGGACGCCCTGTCCCGCCCCCTTCTGCACCGGATGGACCGCAAGCGGGTATTGCTTACCGATCTTCTCGACGCCCATGTGGCCTTCTGCGAGGGGCTGGCGGCCACGGCCCAAGAGGAGGGGCCCGTCCGCCTCTGGGCGGGCGAGGCGGGCGAGGGCCTCGGCGACTTCATCGCCGAACTGAGAGAGGCGGCGCGGGACTTCCCGCCCTTGCGCGGGGCCGACTATCCCGGCCTGCTGCGCACCCTGATGGCCGGGAGGGTGCTGCGGCCCACCTGGGGCCGGCATCCCCGTCTTGCCGTCTGGGGTCTATTGGAGGCACGGCTGCAGCAAGCCGATCTGCTGGTGCTGGGCGGGTTGAACGAAGGGACTTGGCCGCCCGAGGTGCGGCCGGGGCCATGGATGAGCCGCCCCATGCAGAAGGATTTCGGCCTGCCCCTGCCGGAACGCCGCATCGGCCTGGCAGCCCACGACTTCGCCCAGGCTGCGGCGGCGCCCGAGGCGGTGTTGACCCGGTCGCTCCGGGTGGACGGCCAGCCGACCTTGCCCTCGCGGTGGCTGGCCCGTCTCGACAATCTGTTGGACGGCCGGGGGATGGCCATTCCGTCGGCCGGGCGCTACCTGCGCTGGGCGCTCGAGATGGACCGCCCGGCGGCGGTGACGCCCTGGCGCGCCCCCCGCCCGACGCCGCCGCCCCGCGAACGGCCCGACCGCCTGTCGGTCACCCGCATCGAGACCTGGATTCGCGATCCCTACGCCCTCTACGCCCGCGAGATCCTGAGGCTGGAGCCCTTGGATCCGCTGGAAGCCGATCCCGGCGTCGCCGAACGGGGCATCGCCGTCCATGCCGCCCTGGAGGCGTTCCTGCTGGAATATCCAGGCGCCCTGCCGCCCGATGCGGAAGCCCGGCTGGTGGAAGCCGGGCGCGAGGCCTTCGGCGACAGCCTGGCCTGGCCCGCCGTGCAGGCCTTTTGGTGGCCGCGTTTCCGGCGCATCGCGCGGTGGTTCGTGGCCACCGAGCGCCGCCGCCGCGCCG
>JAMOBD010000117.1 GCA_039908345.1 Magnetospirillum sp. WYHS-4 | reverse complement strand
CCGCCGGATCGGCCCGAACCGTCCCGGCGGCAAGAAACAGGACCAGAAGCGAGGCAAGCCAAATACGCATGCGCCAATCCTGCCACCAGCATGGGGAGGGGGCAAGGGCGGCGCCCGCACGGTCGCCGCCCTCAATCGACTCGGGGAGAGAATTTATTGACCATGCGCCACATCCCCCCTGGAACCGGGCGAAGGAAATAGTGGATTTGGGTCAGGGGCCCCGTTTCGCATTTCTCCCGCCCGTCCTTCGCTATCCAGCAGCGCCTTTTGCGGATGACGATCCGGATGTCGCCCGGCACCACCCGCCATTCGTCCGGGTGGCGCAGCTTCGGCGGAATGTCGGTTTCCGCGAGACGGACGGCGGAAACCACCTGATAGTAGACCTTCCAGCCGCTCCCCCCCTTGAGGCCGAAGTCGTAGTATTCCTGGCCGGGAGCGCGCCCCATCCCGATCCGGCACAACTCCTTGTCCGTGCGCTCGAAGCAGGCGACGATGGTTTCGGCGGCGCAGAGCGGGGTTTCCGGCCGGCCGATGCAGCGGCTGGTGGAGGTGGCGTCGTCGGGCGTCAGGACGCGCCATTTGCCCTTGGGGGAGACGGCCGGCAGATCGGGATCGGGCCCTCCCGCCCAGGCGGGGACGGCCAGCAGGACGGCCAGGATCGGAACGAAGCGCAAAGCCATGCCCCATCCTGCCCCAACCGAGGAAGAATAGGCAAGGACGGACGCTCGCATTGCGGACGGGGCTTGCCAAGGGGGCGCCGAGGCGCGATTGTTCGGGCCATGGAATCGATGCTGTTCAGCCTTTCCGCCCTTCTGGCCCTGGTGCCGGTGTCCGTGGCTTCGGTCAAGCGGGCCGCCGCGGGGCCCGACGGCCTGTTCCGCCTGCTGCTGGGCGTGGCGGTGGCCGGGCCGCTCCTTTGGGCGGCCGTGCAGATGGCGGGGGCCTGGCGCACCGGCCTGTCCACCGCCCTTTGGGTGACCGTGGCCGCCAGCATGGCGCTGTTCGCCGCTACCGCCCTGACCACCCGCCATGCTTGGCGCCTGACCCCGCTGATCGGACCCTACATGATCCTTCTGGGCCTTGTCGCCCTGGTCTGGCAGCATGTGCCGGCCCACCGTCCTTTGGGGGCGGAAGGCGCCGTGGCCCTTGGCTGGGTGGGCATCCACATCGCCGTTTCGGTCGCCACCTACGGTCTGGTGACCATTGCCGCCGTGGCGGCGCTGGCCGCCTTTCTGCAAGAAAAGGCCCTGAAGGCCAAGCAGCCGACGGCGCTCACCCGCCTGTTGCCTTCGGTGATGGACTCCGAACGCTTGGTCGTCCGCCTGCTGCTGGTGGGGGAAGGGGTGCTGGCCCTGGGCCTGGCCACCGGCATGGCCACCCAGTACGGGGAAACCGGCCGTTTCCTGGTCTTAGATCACAAGACGGTGCTTACGGTCGCCAGCTTCCTGGTGATCGGCGGCCTGCTGGTCGCCCATTTCGTCACCGGCCTGCGCGGCCGGGTGGTGGCCCGCATCGTACTGCTGGCCTATCTGCTGATCTCCCTCGGTTATCCCGGCGTGAAGTTGGTCACCGACGTGATTCTCGCTTAATTTTCTTGCCTTTTTCCATGATGTGCCTATTTTGTGGGCATCTGTTTTCTGGGCAGCGGAATCATGGTTTTCGAACTCGGCACCCTGCGGCTGGAACGGCCGGTGGTCCTGGCCCCCATGGCGGGGGTCACGGATCTGCCCTTTCGCCGCCTGGTCAAGAGCTACGGGGCGGATCTGGTGGTCACGGAAATGATCGCCTGCCAAGCCCTGCTGCGGGCTCGCGAGCGCACCTTGCGAATGTCGGCATCCACGGCGGACGAGCATCCGGCTTCGGTGCAGTTGGTCGGCAACGAGCCGGGAGCGATGGCCGATGCCGCGCGTCGACAGCGCGACCTGGGAGCGCGGATCGTCGATATCAACATGGGCTGCCCGGTGAAGAAGATCGTCAAGGGGGAGGCGGGCGCGGCACTGATGAAAGACGAGGTCCTGGCCGGGCGCATCATGGCGGCGGTGGTGGAGGCGGTACCCGACATGGCGGTGACGGTCAAGATGCGGGCCGGTTGGGACGAAGACAGCCGCAACGCCCCGCGCCTGGCCCGCATCGCCGAAGACAGCGGGATCAAGGCGGTGACCGTGCATGGCCGCACCCGCGCCCAGTTCTACGGCGGCCGGGCCGACTGGGTCTTCATCGGCGAGGTCAAGGCGGCGACGCGCCTGCCGGTGATCGGCAACGGCGACGTGGCTTCGCCCGAGGATGCGGCGGAACTGCTGCGGGTATCCGGCGCCGACGGCGTGATGATCGGCCGGGCTGCCTTCTCGCCGACCCCTCACCAGCGGAACAACTTGAAACGATTCTAGGCCATTACGCGGCTATCCTCGCTCACTACGGAAAACATCAAGGCATTCGTCTGGCCCGCAAGCATTTCGGCTGGTATAGCAAGGGCTTGCCGGGTTCTGCGGAATTTCGTGCGAAGGTGATGACCCTTTCGGATAGCGATGCCGTGCAAGCCCTGGTCCACGATTTCTACGGGCCACTGGCCGAGCGATGGGCAGCCTGATGGCGGTCCGTCCGTTTCCCCGCCGCGAGACCGGATCGGCCGGCGAGCCCGATGCCGAGGCCGTGCTCAACGGCTTGGCTGTGGCCGTGGTGGTGGTCGATCCCCAGGACACGATCCTCCGGGTCAACGTGGCCGCCGAAAACCTGCTGCAGGGGAGCGCAGCCCATCTGCGCGGCCTGCCGTTGCGCAGCCTGCTGCCCGCCGACAGCCCGGTCTTCGGGGTCACCGGCCAAGCAAGGGCGGAAATCTGCCCGGTTTCCGAATACGGGGTCGAGATCGACACGCCTCGCATCGGCAAGCACCTGTTGAACATCCAGGCCTCGCCGGCCGTGGATTCGCCGGGCTACCTGGTGCTGACCTTCCAGGAACGCTCGATTGCCGACAAGATCGATCGCCAACTCACCCACCGGGGCGCGGCAAGGTCGGTATCCGCCATGGCCTCCATGCTGGCCCACGAGGTCAAGAACCCCTTGTCGGGCATCCGCGGCGCCGCGCAGCTTCTCGAACAAAGCTCGGAAAGTGCCGACGACCAGTCCCTGGCCCGGCTGATTCGCGACGAAAGCGACCGCATCTGCGCCCTGGTCGACCGCATGCAGGTTTTTTCCGACCGTGGTCCGGCGAAGCATAATCCGGTGAACATCCATCTGGTGCTCGATCGGGTGCGGCAGCTGGCCCAAGCCGGATTCGGCCGCCACGTCCGCTTCATCGAGGTCTACGATCCCTCTTTGCCCGCGGTGCCGGGCGATCACGACCAATTGGTCCAGGTCTTCCTCAATCTGGTAAAAAATGCAGTCGAGGCGGCGCCCAAGGATGGCGGGGAGGTGGTCCTCTCCACCGCCTACCGCCATGGTCTCCGCTTCAGTCTGCCGGGCAGCGATACTCGTGTGCATCTGCCTTTGATGGTGAGTGTCCAGGACAACGGGGACGGTATTCCCGAAGACCTGCAGCCCCACCTGTTCGACCCCTTCGTCACCACCAAGCCCAAGGGCAGCGGCTTGGGGCTGGCTCTGGTCGCCAAGATCGTGGGCGACCACGGCGGGGTGGTGGAATTCGATAGCCAACCGCGCCGGACGGTTTTCCGGGTCATGCTGCCCATGATGGATCACGAATGACATGGCCACTCCATCCCCCACCATCCTGATCGCCGACGACGATGCCGCCATTCGGACCGTGCTGACGCAGGCCCTGGGCCGGGCCGGCTTCGACGTGCGGACCACCGGCACGGCGTCCACTCTCTGGCAGTGGGTGAGCGAAGGGCAGGGAGATCTGGTCATCACCGACGTGGTGATGCCCGACGAGAACGGCCTCGACTTGGTGCCGCGCATCCGCAAGCTGCGCCCCGAATTGCGGATCATCGTGATGAGCGCCCAAAGCACCCTGCTCACCGCGGTCAAGGCCACCGAACGGGGCGCCTTCGAGTATCTGCCCAAGCCCTTCGACCTGGGGGAACTCGTGGCCGTGGTGCGTCGCGCCCTGGAAGCCCCCAAGGGAGCAGGGGAAGGTGCAGCCACGGAAGTCCGATCGCCGGAAGAAAAGCTGCCGCTGATCGGCCGTTCGCCAGCCATGCAGGAGATATACCGTACCCTGGCGCGGCTGATGAACACCGACTTGACCGTGATGATCGTCGGCGAGTCGGGCACCGGCAAGGAACTGGTAGCCCGCGCCCTGCATGACTACGGCAAGCGCCGCAACGGGCCCTTCGTCGCCGTCAACATGGCCGCCATCCCGCGCGAACTGATCGAAAGCGAGTTGTTCGGCCACGAGAAAGGCTCCTTCACCGGTGCCACTTCCCGCGCCGCCGGACGCTTCGAGCAGGCGGAAGGCGGCACCCTGTTCCTGGACGAGATCGGCGACATGCCGCCCGAGGCCCAGACCCGCCTGCTGCGCGTCCTGCAGGAAGGCGAATACACCACCGTGGGCGGGCGCGTGCCGCTCAAGGCCAACGTACGCATCGTGGCCGCCACCCATCGCGACCTGCGCCAGTTGATCCGCCACGGCCTGTTCCGCGAGGATCTCTATTTCCGGCTCAACGTGGTTCCCATCCGCTTGCCGCCCCTGCGCGAGCGGACCGAAGACATCTCCGAACTGGTGCGCCACTTCCTGGCCCGGAGCGCCGAGCAGGGCCTGCCCTGGAAAATCATCGGCCCCGAAGCTCTGGACCGCCTGCGGGAATACCGCTGGCCCGGCAACGTGCGCGAACTGGAGAACTTGGTGCGGCGCTTGGCGGCGCTCTATTCCCAGGAAGAAATCGGGGCCGAGGTCATCGTCGGCGAACTGGCCGAGAACGCGCCCCGCCCGGTGGCAGAGCCCCCTGCCGGAGGCGGCCTTTCCCAGTCGGTGGAACAGCATCTCCAGACCTACTTCGCTGCCCATGAAGGCGGACTGCCCCCGCCGGGCCTTTACGACCGAATTCTCCGGGAAGTCGAACGTCCGCTCATTTCCTTGACCTTGGTGGCGACGCGAGGCAATCAGATCCGAGCCGCCGACGTTCTCGGCGTCAATCGCAATACTCTGCGCAAGAAGATCAAGGATCTGAACATCCCGGTGGTTCGAGGCGGAAAATGACCGAGGAATCCGCCGTTCCCCCATCTCCGGCTCCGCCCTCGCGGCGACGCCGTCCGGTGGTGCGGTTCCGTCTCTGGGCGCGCCGGGTCGGTCTGGAACGCAAGCTGGCTTTCACTCTGACGGCCCTGGCGGTCCTGGCGGGCATCGTTACCGGGGCGGCCATGACCGGCGCGTCAGCCGTCCTGGGGCCCGACCCCAAGCGGCTGGTGGCTCTGCTCTATGTCGACGTGGTGATCCTGCTGCTGTTGGCGGTCATGGTGATCCGTCGGTTGGTGGTGGTCTGGGCCGCCCGCCGCCGTGGCGCCGCCGGGTCGCGACTGCACATCCGCTTCGTCGTGTTGTTCAGTCTCGTGGCGTCGGTTCCGACGGTGCTGGTCGCCGTCTTCTCGGCTCTGTTCCTGAATTTTGGCCTGCAGGCATGGTTCGCCGAGCGGGTGCAGACCGCCATCGAGCAATCCCACGCCGTCGCCCAGGCCTATCTGTACGAGCACGCCCAGACCATCCGCGCCGATGCCATGGCCATGGCCCACGACCTGGACGCCGAAGCGGAGACCCTGGTGCTCAACCCCACCTTGATCTCCCAGGCGGTGACCAACCAGTCCTA
>JAMOBD010000116.1 GCA_039908345.1 Magnetospirillum sp. WYHS-4 | reverse complement strand
GAGGCCGCGCTGGCCCTGGGCACCGCCCAGGCCCTCGCCGAATCCGCCGCCCAGCCCAGTGCCTCCCAGGCCGCCGCCGAACCCGCCGCCGAACCCGCCGCCCGTTCCGATGCTGGAAATCGTCGAACTGACCCCGAATCCGCCCGAGAACACCGGCGAGGACGCCGGAGCGAAGGAAGATATCGGGGGCGGCGCCACCGACGAGATGACCGGGCTGAGCCCGAAGGCCGTCGGCAGCGGCGAGGAGGAGGAGTTGGTCGCGATCTCGCCCTTGACCACGGCGGAAACCACCCCCGTCAGGCCGCCGTCGCCCATGGCGGATCCCGTGATGGTCTGTTGCGGCGCCATGGCGGACGAACTGTTGGAGGCATTGACCATGATAACCGTGTTCATGGAACTGCCGCCGGTATTGACCATGGGCGCCACCGGGGCGCCGCCGCCCATGACGTTGCCGGCCGCCGCCGTTCCGCCCCCATCGCCGCCGGAAGGTCCGGAAATGGCCGGCGCCACGGTGGGACCAGAGGATCCGGCGGATGTCGTCTGGGCCAGGGGCGCCGCATCCCCCGTCGGCCCGTTGCCGGTGCCCGTGCCGGAGGTGGTCGGCCCGTTGCCGGTACCGGTGCCGGACGTGGTCGGCCCGTTGCCGGTGCCGGACGCAGGTGGCGGTGCCGGCGGCGGTGCGGTGACGGTCAGCACCACGCCGGCGTTGCTGGTGGTATTGGTCTGGGGCGCGGGCACGCTGGAAACGGTGATGGCGTTGCTGGCGGTATCGGCCACGTTGACCGCCGCCGCCGCGCCCGCCGCCCAGTCTTCGGCCCCCGCCAGGTTATAGGCCGTGCCGCCGCTCAGGGTCCCGTTGGTGTCGAGCAGCAGGTTGACCGCCGCCTTGTCGGTCGCCGAAAGCGTCAGGGTGAAGGCGGTGCCGCTGGTGATATCCACATTTGCCGTATCGGTCAGGGTATGGGTTCCGCCCGCCTTGCCGGTCAGGGTCAGCTTGTTGGCGACGATATCGTTGGTGGCGCCGTCGAGCTTCAGAAAGCCGCTGCCGGTCACCGTCAGCACGCCGGTGCCGAAGTCGTAGGTGGCGCTGGTGATGGTGGGCGTGGTCGGGCTGGCCACCGTGATGCCGTTGCCGGTGGCATCCACCACGTTGACGGCCGCCGCAGCACCCGCCGCCCAGTCTTCGGCACCCGCCAGGTTGTAGGTGGTCCCGCCGGTGGACGAGGTCCCCGTCTTGTTGAGCATCTGGTTCACCGCCGCCAGGTCGGCGGCGTTCAGGGTCACCGTGAAGGCGGTACCGCTGGTGATTTCGACGCTGGAACTGGTGAGCGTACGGGTTTCCCCGCCCTCGCCGGTCAGCGTCAGCTTGGACACGTCGATGTCGTTGGCCGCGCCGTCCTTCTTGACGAAGCCGGTGCCGGTCACCACCAGGGAACCCGTCGAGGCGTCGTAGGTGGCCGACGTGATGGTCGGCGCCGGGACGCTGCCGACCGTCACCGCGTTGCCGGTGGCGTCGGCGGCACCGCTCACCGCGCCCGACCAGTCGGCGGCGGCGGCGATGTTGTAGGTGGTGCCGCCGGTGGACGAGGTGCCGTCCTTGTTGGCGATCTGGTTCAGTGCCGCCTTGTCGGTGGCCGACAGGGTCAGGGTGAACTGGGTGGCGGAGCCGCGTTCCACGTTCGCCGTGTCGGTGAGTGTATAGGTGGCCCCGCCCTCGCCGGTCAGGGTGAACTTGTTGGCGACGATGTCGTCGCCGCCCGCCGCCTGGATGTTGGTGCCGGTCACCACCAGGGCGCCGGTATTGGCGTTGTAGGTGGCGCTGGTGACGGTGGGATTGATGGCGACCGTGATGCCGTTGCCGGCGGCATCGGCGATGTTCGCCGCGCCTTCCGCCGCCGCCAGCCAGTTGTCGGCCGCCGCCAGGTTGTAGGTGGTGCCCTCGGTCGAGCTGGTGCCCAGGTTGTTCATCAGGGCCGCCACGTTGGTCAGGTCGGTGCCCGACAGGGTCGCGGTGAAGCTGGTGGCCGAGGTGATTTCGACGTCCGTCGCCGTGGTCAACTGGTAGGTGGCGTTGTTGCCGCCGGTAAACGTCAGCAGCGACAGGTCGATGTCGTTGGCCGCGCCCGACTTCTTGAACAGGTTGGTGCCGGTCACCGTCAGCACGCCGGTATCCGAGTTGAAGGTGGCGCTGGTGATGGTGGGCGTCTGGATGTTGGATGCCGTGACGCCGTTGCCGGTGGCATCCGAGATATCGGAGGCCGAGGGCGAACCCGCCATCCAGTCGTCGGCCGCCGCCACGTTGTAGGTGGTGCTGTCGCCCGAGGCGGTGCCGGCCTTGTTCAACAGGCCATGCACGTTCAGCTTGTCGGTGGCCGACAGCGTGAGGGTGGCTGCCGTCGCCGAGGTGACTTCCACGTTGGCGGTATCGGTCAGCGTATAGGTCGCCCCGCCCTCGCCGGTCAGGGTCAGCTTGTTGGCGACGATGTCGTTGGTGGCGCCATTCAGGTAGACGAAGTTGGTCCCGGTCAGCACCAACTGCCCGTTCGACCAATCGTAGGTGGCGCTGGTGATGGTGGGCGCCGCCCAGTTGGAGACCGTGACGCCGTTGCCGGTAAGGTCCGCCACGTCGACGGCGGCATCGGCACCCACCGCCCAGTCTTCCGCCGCCGCCACGTTGTACGTGGTGCCGCCGGCCGACGCGGTGCCGTTCTTGTTGAGCAGGTACTCCACCTTGTAGAGGTCGTCCCCCGCCAGAGTCACCGTGAACTGGGTCGTCGAATCGACTTCCACGTCGGACGCGCTGGTGATGGTGTAGGTCCCCCCGCCTTCCCCGGTGAAGGTCAGCTTGGAGATGTCGATGTCGTTGGACGCCCCCGACTTCCTCACGAAGCCGGTGCCGGTCACCACCAAAGTGTTGCTGTTGTAGTCGTAGGTGGCCGACGTGATGGCGGGGGCCGAAACGTTGGAAACCGTGACGCCGTTGCTGGTGGTGTCGGCCACGTTGACCGCCGCCGCCGCTCCTGCCGCCCAGTCTTCCGCCGCCGCCAGGTTGTAGGTGGTGCCGCTGGTCGACGAGGTTCCCGCCTTGTTGAGGAGCAGGTTGACCCCGGCCAGGTCGGTGGCGCTCAGGTTGACCGTGAAGGCGGTGCCGCTGGTGATTTCCACGCTGGACGTGGTGAGCGTGTAGGTGGACCCGCCCTCGCCGGTGAGCGTCAGCTTGGACACGTCCACGTCGTTGGTGGCGCCAGACAGCTTGAGGAACCCGGTGCCCGTCACCACCAGGGCGCCGTTGCTGGCGTCGTAAGTGGCCGACGCGATGGTCGGCGTCGTCGGATTGGATACCGTGATGCCGTTGCCCGTGGCGTCCACCACGTTGACCGCCGCCGCCGCGCCCGCCGCCCAGTCTTCCGCCGCCGCCAGGTTGTAGGTGGTGCCGCCGGTGGACGAGGTGCCGGTCTTGTTGAGGATCTGGTTCACCCCGGCCAGG
>JAMOBD010000115.1 GCA_039908345.1 Magnetospirillum sp. WYHS-4 | reverse complement strand
GCCGTGTCGATGAACGTATATCCAAAGAAGTCGCCTTTGGACATGTGACATGGAAAGAGATATATTGATGGCGGTGCGCGTCGGGGGACGCGCATGAGGAGGGGAGTGCCATCATGTCCGAGGATACCGCCGAAACCAAGAGCGACCTTTGGCTGTTCAGTACTCGTCATGTGACCCGATATGCCAAGGCGTGATTTGGGTTCAGGGCATTGATGCGGAAGGCCGCCGCCCGCCTGCGCCTTTCCGCCCGCGACTACCATCGGGTCCGGCGCGTCGCCCGCACCCTGGCGGACCTGGAGGGCGGCGTACTACCAGTCCGCCGCATCCACATCGCCGAGGCCCTGTCCTACCGCCGCCTGGCGCCGGGACGGACTACCGGCAAAATGAGGAGGGGGCAGATGGAGTCAGAACTTTGCACCAACCGTAGATGCCTTGCTTCAGGGTGGAGAGCCATACGATCCCTGATCTCCCTGGTCGTTCTGGCTTGTGGGCCGGGATCGGCATTTGGGGGGACCCTTGACTTGACATCGTCATGGTTCAAGCCCAGGCTGACGGAAAATAACGATTCCGCCTGTGCGGAACTGTTGCAGGATGCACGGAAGAAATTCTTTTCGGGTTCGAGTCTCAACGAGGCCTACGGCGTTCAGGGTTACGGATATAGGGAATCCGGAAAGATATTGGACTGGCAGATCGTCGGCGGCATATCCCCGGGCGAGATCGAAGCATTTGGCAAGACCTACTATCTCGATTACCTGAACCACTCTGGTTGCGGCGGTGCCTGTGAGACCAACCAATCCTTGGTTTCCGATAAACCCTTTCCGGAGCCACGCGACCATGCCTATCTGGTCAGGTTGGCCGGAAGCGCGCCCCCAGCCGTTAGCTACAGCGTTACGATCGCGAGGGCTTCCAAGGATGGCGTCTATCTCTTTGCCATCTCCGGCTCAGCGGGACCCGAGAGCGAGATCATGATCTATAGGCTGGCCCCCGAAGGACGTTGGGCGCCGGCCTGCCGAATTGCGACTGCCCCGGAGAAGGTGCCCGAAACGGAGCTTCTGCGCGATGGCGTGCTTTTGAAATCCCTTGGGGAATTGCGCCAAAAGGTGGAAGGCTTGACGCGAGGGGCGGGCAGTTGTGGGTCCATGAATACGCATTGGCGCTGGAATGAGAGGGTTCGCGAGGCTCTTCAGGAAGTGCTCTATCGCCCCTGGAATCTTTCCGAAAAAAGCATTGGCCCCGATGTCGACGGCAGTTTCGAGAATGACATGAAAAATTTGGAGCAATGGTCATTGCTCGGCATCTCGGAATACCGCGCGTTTCACCAATTCCAGGAACAACTGCGGGCAACGACCGGCCAATTGGCTGCCTTTTTTCACAGGGCAAACGGCTGGGCGCCTGACGCCGCGACGAAACTGGCGTCCGATGCCCTCAAAGGTGCGGTGAGCCTGGGAATTCGCTTTTACCAGTATAACCCCTCGTTTGCGACTGGCGAACAGGCTCTGAGGAAAGCCATTCTTGAGAAGCGGGACATCGATTTCGTCCGTGCCATCCCGTTTGATGGGGAACAGCTTGACGCCAAGACGAACCTTTGGGGGGGAGGGCCCGGGTCGCGAGAGACGATCCTGAGCATCGCCATCGGGCATCCAGAAGCATTGAGTTTTCTTCTGCGTTCGGGCGTCAACCCCAACCACGCCAATGATTTCGGGAAAACGGCCCTCATGCATGCCGCCCAACACAACCAGATTGAGGCGGCAAGACTGCTGATCGAACAGGGCGCCGACGTCAACGCGGTGACGATTCGTCCTGCCAACAACTGTTATTATACCTTGCAGACCTTCAATGTAACTCCGCTGCACTACGCGGTGCGCAACGCGTCGCCGGAACTGATCCGGCTGCTGCTCGACAGCGGTGCACAGGCCTTCGTCACGGCGAAAAACCATCGTAGCTATCCGATGGCCGAGGAGACGCCCCTTGACTGGCTGCACCGCTACACGGCCCCGGCGGCGGCGGAGAAGAATCCCAATATTCCCGAGGAGAGGATCGCCGAAATCGAGAAATGGCTGGCACCGCTCCCGCCGGAGCAAAGGGCCGAAACAGCCGCCGGCTATGTGATCAAGGCGGAAGCGGCCTACCGGAAGGGCGATGTGGCTCAAGCCTATCTCGCCATCTCGCTGGCCAGGCAGCTACAGCCGGACAATACGCGGGCCTTATCCGATCTTTCCCTGATCGCCATGAAAAACGGCAAATTCGGCGAGTCGCTGGAGGCGTCCCGGCACCTCATCGAAAGCCAGGTGGACGACAAGACGCGCGCGAACGCCTGGTTCAACCAGGGCCTTGCCTGTGAGGAGTACAAGGCAAAGGGCGGAGGCAGATTCCTGGCCTTCAATGGCGACAACTATTGCACTTACGGCCTGCTTCATCCCTATCTGAAGGCCTACGAGGCGGGACCAACCGCCGCGCGCGGAAACAAGCTGAAGGCACTGTTCGACAATCGTGTCGTCCCTTACTGCGAGGTTCGGGCCGGTTCCGGAACCATCAAGATCAACTTCCAAAACGGGGCGGACCCGGAGTCGCGGAAACATCGGCAACTGCAAACCCTTTATGTCCTGCATGGCCGGACGGAAGAGGTGAGCGGCGAGAATTTTGCCTGGGACGTCAATTTCTATGGCGGAGAGACCAGCTCGATCATCCTTGATGACAAGGTGCTGAGCGTCTTCAAGACGTCAGTGACCTTCGTTCAGTTCCCATACCGGGTCTTCGGCGCGACCTGCACGGAAAGAGGCTCGACTGAAATGCCATAGGGGGCGACCAAGGGGGCGTGCCCGGAACATCGGTGAAGCGCGGGGCGATCAACGGATGGCCCAAGGATGGGCTCCAGGCGGCCGGAAGGCTGCTGAGAAAGGCCCAGGTCTAGAGGTAGCCGACGGCCAGGCCGACCAGAACCAGGAAGCCCACCAGCCATCGGCCTAGCGGAAAAGGGCCGGGTGGTGCCAGCGCTGGATCCACGCCCGCGACCAAGGCCGATACCTTTGCCATCCCCAAGAGGAGGGCTGGGCGAACCAAAAGAGCGACGGCCAGGAACGCGATCACGCCGAGATCTGTGATTTCCGCCAGAAAATGAAAATCGTGGCCGGCCGGCGGTACCGGGAGAAGCAAGGCGGCGTTCGAAGCCGCCCCCAGACCGGCGGCAAGAAGGAGGACTCGCCGGCCAGGAAGGGGCATTGGCGGGACGGCGGGTGGGTGTGGCGGCGCCCCGGTCGGACGCCTGGCCTGGGAGATCGCCACGATGACGAGGGGGCGAATGACGAAGAATATGATCGCCGACGCCACGAGGAACCTGATGGTCTAGGCGACAAAGTCCATGGGCGGGGCTTCCTGGAGGTGAAACTTGGCTGCGCTCTCGGGAGTAACGACGATCCTGCCGAAAGCCCCGAGACTTTGGAATAGGCCACAACTGGCTGGTGGTCACCTCGCTGGCGAAGGCCGTCAAGGTCTGGGCCGCCTTCCGATCATGGATGTGGTCGAAGCTGCCGCGCAACGCCTTGCCGTCGAGGGCCACCACTACCCTTTCCCCACCTCCCTCGCCCTCGGGCAGCAGGCCCTTGGCATGCCGACGGAAGACCGCTTCCAGGGGGGGCGGTCTCCAGCGACTGGAGCACCGTCCGCAACGCGTTCACCGCCGGCGCTCGCTTCAACTCGACGCCGAAGTGACGGTTGAGATGTTCCCGGCGCTGCTCCAGGTCGTCCTGTGCTCGGAAGGAGTCGCCCTGTCCGAGGTCACGCTGATCGTGCCCCCCGATGCCGACCTGTCCCACGCGCTGACCCAGGCCATGGGCGTCCTGGTTCCCCCTTACGATCCGCAACTGCACGGCGGGGGCGGAACGGTGAACTGAATAGGCGAACGCATGCACGGATATCGTGGCCGT
>JAMOBD010000114.1 GCA_039908345.1 Magnetospirillum sp. WYHS-4 | reverse complement strand
GGGCTGCTGACCATCGCCGCGCCGCCCGAGGCGGCTGACGTCTACCGGGCCGGCGAGCCGGGGGCGATCGTGGCGCCAATCGGCAATCGGGGCGACTTCGCCCGGCTGCTGGCCGACGACCGCAAGAACGCGGTGCTGCTGGGGCCGGGCGCCGGGGTTTCGGAAAAGACCTGGCGATGCAGTCTGGATGCGTTGGCGGCCGGCAAGGCCTGCGTGCTGGACGCCGACGCCCTGACCTGCTTTGCTGGCCGCAAGGCGGCAAGGCTGTTCAAGTCCATCGACGGGCCCTGTGTCCTGACGCCTCATGAGGGCGAATTCGCCCGGCTGTTCGGCAAGGGCAAAGGCAGCCGCCTGGAACGCGCCCGCGCCGCCGCCCGGAGCAGCGGGGCGGTGGTGCTGCTCAAGGGATCGGACACGGTGATCGCCGCCCCCGACGGGCAGGCGGCGATCAATGCCAACGCGCCACCCGATCTCGCGAGCGGTGGGACCGGGGATGTGCTGGCCGGCTTTGTGCTCGGGTTGTTGGCCCAGGGCATGGAGCCCTTCGACGCCGCCTGCGCCGCCGCCTGGCTGCACGGAGAGGCCGCTCGCCAAGTGGGGCCCGGCCTGATCGCCGAGGACCTGCCGGCCGCCTTGCCTGCCGTGCTGCGCCGGCTGAAGGCGAGAGCCGACTAAATTCGGAATTGCTCTGGGGGAAATTAGCTGGAACTGTCGGCGACCGGCAGGACGACGTGGAAGGTGCTGCCTTCGCCGGCTGCCGACTCCACCCAGATGCGGCCGCCGTGGCGTTCGACGATCTTCTTGCAGACTGCCAGGCCGATGCCGGTGCCTTCGTATTCCGCGGGGGAATGGAGGCGCTGGAAGATATTGAAGATGCGCGCGAAGTCCTTCTCCTCGATGCCGATGCCGTTGTCGCGGATGGCGAAGTCCCATGTCTCGCCAACGGGGGTGGCGTCGACCTGGATGCGGGACGGCACGCCCTTCTTCCGGTATTTGACGGCATTGCCGATCAGATTCTGGAACAGGCGGACCAGTTGCGGCGCATCGCCCAGGACGTTGGGCAGGGGATCGACGGTGACATCCGCTCCCGCCTCGTCGAGAGACCGGCGGAGATTCGACAGGGACTGGCGGACGACTTCCCCGGCGTCCACCGGGAAGAACTCCTTGCCCTGAGTGGTGATCCGCGAATAGTCGAGAATATCGCGGATGAGGAACTGCATGCGCTTGGCCCCGTCGACGGCGAAGGCGATGAATTCGTCGGCGTTCGCGTCCAGCTTGCCGCGGTAGGTGCGCTCCAGGAGTTGCAGGTAGCTGGCGATGGTGCGCAGGGGTTCCTGCAGATCGTGGGAAATGGCGTAGGCGAACTGGCCAAGTTCCGCATTCGACCGCTGCGCCTCGGCCAGGGCGGCCTCGATCCGCCGACCGCTGGTGACCTGGTCGGTGATGTCGCGGGAATAGACGGCTACCTTCTCCGCCCGTCCGTCGGAGCCAAGCAGGGGATAGAGGTGGTTCTCCAGATGCCGGCCCTGTCGTTCGTCGGTCGTGACCAGGAGTTCCCGCCGCTCGATCACCTTTTGCAACTGGGCCCGGCGCGACGCGACGATCTCGGGCGGGAAGAGATCGAAGATGCTCCGGCCGATGACCTGTTCCTCGGTCTTGCCGAAACGGCCCGGGAGAACACCGTTGGTGGCGAGGATGCGGCCCTCGACGTCGAGCAGGAAGACGGCGTCGGGGGCGGCATTCAGCAGGGCACGGACCAGTTCCTCCTGCTTGCGCATGGCTTCGTCGGCTTGGCGGCGTTCGCTGACGTCGCGGAAGACGGTGACGGCGCCGACGATCCCGCCATCTTCGGCCAGAGGGGCGACGGTGAATTCCACCGGGAAGGACGTGCCGTCGGCGCGCCAGAACACGTCGTCTTTGGCCTGGCGGAGCAAGCCGTCCGCCAGGGTCCGGTGGACGGGGCAGGCATCTGCAGGGTATTCGCTGCCGTCCGGGCGGTGGTGGTGGGTGCGTTCGTGCAGGGGCACGCCGACACCTTCGCCATCGGCGAAGCCCAACATGTGCCGGGCGGCCGGGTTGATGAAGACGATTTCGCCCTTGGTATCGACGCCGCAGATTCCTTCGCCTGCCGAAGCCAGGATCAGGTCGCTCCGCTTCTGTGCTTCTTCGGCAACCGCCTTGGCGTTGCGGAGGTCGTCCTCCATCCTTCGGCGGTCCGTGATGTCGCGGGCGATGGACAGAACGTATTGCTCGCCCTTCCAGCGGAACAAGCGGGCGTTGATTTCCACCGGGATGATCCGGCCGTCGCGGCTTCTGTGGAGGCGTTCGAATACCGCGACCTCGTTGCGCAGCAGCCGTTCCGCCACCTCGGTATTGTGCCGCCCGTCGGAGCCGGGGGCGTCGATGTCTTCGGGCGCCAGATTCAGCATTTCCTCGCGGCTATAGCCGAGGCGCCGACAGGTGATGTCGTTGACCTCGACGAACCGGGGCGGTGGCTCGCCCTGGACGTGGGGACGGTGGACCAGGACGGCGTCGCTCACGGCCTCGAACAGGGTGCGCAGGCGCTCCTCGCCTTCCCGCAGGCCGAGAACGCCACGATGGATGAGCCAGGCCGCAGCGAGGGTGACCAGCAGGAACAGCAGGCCGAGGCCCGCCATCTGCGCCACGTCCTGGCGCCAGGAAGCCAGGTAGTCGTCCTCGGCCAGGGCGACCACGGCGGCCAAGGGATAGTCGCCGATCCGGCGGTATGCGACCTGGCGCATCACGCCGTCGAGAGGGGTGCGGACCAGATAGGATTCGGCGCGCTTGCCGGAAGCCATGAGATCGCGGAATTGCGGCGATGACGCGGTCGACCCGGTTTCGCCGACTCGGCCTGTCTTCGCGGAATAGCGGACGATGACGCTGGGTTCCGTATCCCAGACGGAGGCGCTGCCCTGGGGGCCCAGGTCGAGTGAGGAGAAGATGCGGGCGAACTGCTCCACCCCGACCGAGGCCTGGACCTGTCCGGCGAAGGTACCGTCCGGATTTTCCAGGCGCCGGGCGATGACCACCACCCACTTGCCGCTTACCCGCCCCAGCACCGGCTTTCCGATCACCAGTCCGGCTTTCGGGTCGTCGCGGGTGCGGATGAAATGGGCGCGGTCGGCGATGTTGGTCTTGCGGGCCTGGATGCGGTTGGCGATGAATTCGATGTCGCCCGCCGCGGTGGCGATTTGCAAGCCCGTCGCCTCGGGCAGGCGGGCCAAGTGGCGGGCGAGAACGGCGTTCATCTCCGCTTCGTCGAGACGGCCCGCGATACCCCTCCGGTGGGCGACATCGTCTGCGAGGGCCAGGAGCGCGAGATCGATCTTAGCCAGGATGCCGACGAGGTTTTCCTCGAAAACCTTGGCCAGGTTCTCGCCCGTTGTCCTGGCGTGGGCCTGGTAGTTCTTCCGGCCGTGCCAGGCATCGAGCCCGATGGCACCCAGCACCAACAGATTGAGCAAGACCGCCCCGGCGACCAACCGCCAGAGGACGGTTCCGGGCTCGGTGATCCGACGGTCGGTCTTCGATACCATGGAATATGCCGAAGATTGGGAAATCGGTCAGGCAGTGTAATGAAATGTAAATAGCTTCACCAGGATTTCGATGCCGCTTTCCTGTGGCGGCTGCAAAGTCTGGTGGACGCCGCCCGGCGGTCGGCGCTACAAGACCGCCATTCGGCCAACAAGCCAGAACCGGATGGGTGGCAGAGCGGTTGAATGCACCGGTCTTGAAAACCGGAAGGCCAGCGATGGCCTCGTGGGTTCAAATCCCACCCCATCCGCCAATTTTTCGGTTCATCCGGGATTTTCTGGGAAGGTTGAATAGGAAGCGGCATTTCCGCTCGTATTCGGATTGTGAAAGATCTGACTGTGAAGCGCGACACAGAGATTTGCAGCGCGGGACTCCCGAAGTGTCGCCACCCCCGATGGTGTAGGTGGTCTCGACCGCCTGGACGTGGAAGCGGGAAAAGAGGGCCCGGACCTCCGGGATGTCGTTGATCGACATGAGGAAGGCCCCCTTGATGCCGGCCAACTGTTCGGTCAGGCCGGCGAAGTCGGGCCGGCCGAACAGGTCCTTGCCGTAGTCGCCCTCCGACCCCCAGTAGGGCGGGTCCAGGTAGAAAAGGGTCTCGTTGCGGTCGTAGCGGGCGATGAAGTCCCCGTAGGGCAGGCACTCGATGACCACGCCGGCCAGGCGCTCGTGCACCGCCGCCAGGTCCCGCTCCAGGGTGGTCAGGTTGAATCGCCCCGGAAATCCGACCGACACCCCGAATGTCCGCCCGGCCACCTTGCCGCCGAAGCTCAGGCGCTGGAGGTAGAGGAATCTCGCCGCCCGCTCCAGGTCGGTCAGACCCAACTTGAACAGTGCCCGAGAAAAAGCTGTTCTGTAACAGACTGTTACGGAGTGGCACGGGTTTGTTAGCACTACATTCCGGGGTGGCGGGGTTTCAGGTGGGGGTTTCGTGGTG
>JAMOBD010000113.1 GCA_039908345.1 Magnetospirillum sp. WYHS-4 | reverse complement strand
CCGGATCGGCCCGAACCGTCCCGGCGGCAAGAAACAGGACCAGAAGCGAGGCAAGCCAAATACGCATGCGCCAATCCTGCCACCAGCATGGGGAGGGGGCAAGGGCGGCGCCCGCATGGTCGCCGCCCTCAATCGATTCGGGGAGAGAATTTATCGACCACGCGCCAAATCCCCCCTGGAACGGGACGAGGCGCAAAGCCATGCCCCATCCTGCCCCATTGGCGAGCGAACAGGCAAGGGCGGGGGCTCGTTTCGCGAGGGGAATCGATTGAAGGAGCCCAAGGAAAGCGAGCGCCCCATCACGCCCGCGGCGGCATGCCCCTCCGTCCTCACCCGATTGCCAAGGCAGAATTCTACCGGCGGCAAGGGTCGCTTGGGGGGTATCACCAAAGGCCGGCGACAGTTACCTGCGCCACCAGCGTGCTCCGCTACGCCTGCGACAAGGCGCCCGGCAAGGCCGGACTGGCTGAAGGCGTTGCTGGAGCGCAAATCCGCCCGCCAGGCCTCGGTCGCCTTGGCCAACAAGATGGCCCGCACAGCCTGATTCGCAACATGACGCGACATGAATAGGGGAACGGAACATGCAAGGGTGAATGTGACGTAATGGCAACCCGGTCAGGCCGGGAACCGGGAAGACCCTTCCAGGGCAATGTGCAAATGGCACGTCCGATTGATTGGGACCCGGTTCGCGGATTTCATCATGGCCCGCGGTCACCTATACCGCTCCTTGCGAGGCCGAACACATGACCGCACCAGACCACACAAGCTACCGCGTCAGCTTCCCCTTGCATCCAGGCGGTCGTCCACACATGCCCTGCTTACCACTGAATCCGATCGATGCCGTCGAAATCCAGCTTGCTGCCGTCATGGAAGGTGACGCTGCCCACCGCATCCTCGGAAAGCTGCACGTACTGGTCGGCCTGGCTTTCGATGCTTCCCGACGTCAGTTCCAGGCTCCACTCGCCGGCCTGAGCCGCGCTGCCATCGGCGTTCTGCAGCTTGACCGTATCCAGCCAACCGTCTTCGCCATGGATCACGTCATGGCCGCTTCCCGCGCCGAAGTTGAACAGGTCGTCTCCCGTGCCGCCCCACATCGTGTCGTCACCCAGACCGCCCGTCAGGGTGTCGTCATGCTTGCCACCCAGCAGGGTGTCGTTGCCGATGCCGCCATCCAGGACGTCGTTCTGGTCGCCGCCCTCAAGGCGATCGTTGCCGGCCCCTCCGGAAAGAAGGTCGTTGCCCGTGCTGCCGTAAAGAGTGTCGGTCCCGGCGCCACCGTCCAGGACGTCGTTGCCGGCCCCGGCATTGAGGATGTTGTCGCCGCCATCGCCGGTCAGGGTGTCGTTTCCCTTGCCGCTGGTGATGCGCTCGATCCCCGACAGGCTGTCGGTGCCATCCCCGCCCGAGGCCGTTCCCGCCGCCAGGTCGACGGTCACCCCGGTATTGCCGTAGGTGACGGTATCGGTGCCGGCGCCGCCGACCAGAATATCGTCCCCCAGACCGCCGGTCAGGTTGTCGTTCCCCGAACCGGCATCGATCAGGTCGTTTCCGGCTCCGCCGGAAAGCAGATTGTTGCCCGTCGTGCCGCGTAGCGTGTCGTCGTGGGCGGAGCCGTAGGCGTATTCGATGCCGGTCAGCGTATCGGTACCCTCGCCGACCGCCGTCCCGGCGGCCAGGTCCACTTCCACCCCTTGGGTGGCGTTGGTGAAATAGGCGGAATCGGTCCCCGCGCCGCCGTCCAGGATATCGTCCCCGGCGCCGCCATGAAGCTTGTCGTTGCCCGCCATGCCGGCCAGAACATCGTTGCCCGCCCCGCCGCTGAGCAGGTTGCTCGCCCCATCACCGGTCAGGCTATCGCTGAAGCTCGACCCGTAGGCATACTCGATGCCGGAGAGGGAATCCGTCCCCTCGCCCGTCGCCAGGCCCGTCGTCAGGTTCACCGTCACAGCCGATGTCGAGTCGGTATAGAAGGCCGAATCGGTTCCGGCCCCGCCGACCAGGACATCGTTCCCCGCCCCGCCGTGAAGGCTGTCGTTGCCGACACCGCCGTCCAATGTATCGTTGCCGGCCCCGCCCTTCAGGACGTTGTTTCCGGTACTGCCGGTCAGAATGTCGCCATGGCCGGACCCGGTCGCGTTCTCGATGGTGGCGAGGGTGTCGTTGCCTTCGCCGGTCGCCGTGCCGCTCGCCAGATTGACGACCATGGGCCCGGTGGCGTCCGTATAGACGACGGTGTCGGTTCCCGCCCCCCCCTTCAGCGTGTCGTCGCCCGCGCCGCCATAAAGGCTGTCGTTGCCGCTGGACGCATCGATGACGTCGTTGCCCGCCCCGCCGCGCAGGACGTTGACCGCACTGTTGCCGGCAAGGGTATCGTCGTAGGCGGAACCGGTGACGCTTTCGATGGACGACAGCACGTCGTTGCCTTCGCCGCCGCTCGCCTTGTTGGACGACAGGCTGACCGTGACGGCCGCTCCGCTGTCGCCGTAGTCGACGGTATCGACGCCGGCGCCGCCTTTCAGCACGTCGTTGCCGCTCCCGCCGGACAGCCGGTCGTCGCCCTCGCCGCCATCCAGGGTATCGTTGCCGGCCCCGCCCGACAGCAGGTCGTTGCCGACGCCGCCGGCCAGGGAATCGTTGCCGATGCTGCCCACCAGGGTGTCGTCGTCCGGCGAACTGCCGCCGTGGATCGACGGGTCTTCCACGGTGACCGGCAAGGTCACGATGGTCGTCGCCGTGTCGGCGCCGTCCGCGGATTCGGCCATGACCGTCAGTTCGAAACTTCCCCAGAACCCGGGCGGGGGCGTGATGACCAGCCCTTCCAGATCTTCGGGCAGCAGGGTCCAGGTTCCGTCCTCGTTGTCGGTCCCAGCAGACAGCAAGGCACCGTCGGGAACGTTGGCGATGGTGATCGCGGACAGGCTCTCCGAGCCGTCCGTCACCGCCGCGGATATGGTGAGCGCCAGATCGCGGTTATAGCTGCCGACCGCCGCCGCCGCCGTCACCGTCGGCGCGTCGGCGTCGCCCGCCACGCTCACGTTCAGGGTGGCCGTCGAGGAGGCGGTGTCGGCTCCATCCGCCGCCGTCGCGGTCACGGTCAGGCTGAAGCTGCCGCTGTAGTCGTGAGGCGGGGTGATGGAGAGGCCGGAAAGCTGGCCGGAGGTCAGAGTCCAGGTCCCGTCGCCGTTGTCGGTGCCGGCAGATAGGCTCGCCCCCTCCGGAACGCCGGAGACCACGATGGAGGACAGGCTCTCGGAGGCATCGCTCGCGACCGCCGAAAGATTCAGCGCGATGGGATGGTCCTCCGTGCCGGAGGCCGCCGCCGCCGTCACGATCGGCGTATCGGCCACGCCCGCCACCTGGACCGGCATGACACCGCTGACGGTCGCGGTGGCCCCGTTGGCGCTCTCGGTCGAGGTCGCGGTCACGGTCAGATCGAACGATCCACTGTAGTCGGCGGGCGGAGTAAGGTTCAGGCCGGAAAGCTGGCCGGAGGTCAGAGTCCAGGAACCATCCCCGTTATCGGTGCCGGCCGACAGGGTCGCCCCCTCGGGCACGCCGGAGATGACCACGGACAGGGTCTCCGAACCGTCGGTATCGGTCAGCGCCGCCGAGACGTTCAGGGCGATGGAGTGATCCTCGGTTCCCTCGACCCCGGCCACGGAAAGACCGGGCGCCGACGCGGTCTTGTCGGGACCGTCGAAGATCGTGGCCGCCGTAGTGGTGCCGTCGGCAAACTTGAAGGTTTCGATTTCACGCGCCACGTCGGTGCCGTCGCGGCCCGCCACCTTGTCGACGATGGTGAAGCTGCCGTCCGCATTTCTGGTGATGGTGTAGTCGGCCCAGTTTCCGGAGAACGAGGCGGTATCCGTCCCCTCGCCGCCGTAGACCCGGTCATTGCCGGTTCCGCCGACCAGCACGTCGTCCCCGGCATTGCCGTAGACGTAGTCGTCCCCGGTATTGCCGATGATCGTGTCGGCCGATGCCGTGCCCTTGATGTTGTCGCCGCCCGCCCCGCCGTCGATGGCCGCCACGCCAACCAGTTCGGTCGCGCTGAAGTCCAGGGTGTTCCCGCCCGCCGTGCCGACGAGGGTCGTCGATCCGCCGCCGACGATCCGT
>JAMOBD010000112.1 GCA_039908345.1 Magnetospirillum sp. WYHS-4 | reverse complement strand
TGTGGCTGATCATCCTCTCAGACCAGCTACCGATCGTCGCCTTGGTGCGCCGTTACCACACCAACTAGCTAATCGGACGCGGGCTAATCCAACAGCGATAAATCTTTCCCCCTAGGGGCGTATGCGGTATTAGCCGAAGTTTCCCTCGGTTATCCCCCACTGCTGGGCATATTCCCACGTGTTACTCACCCGTGCGCCACTCCCGTATTGCTACGAGCGTTCGACTTGCATGTGTTAGGCCTGCCGCCAGCGTTCGTTCTGAGCCAGGATCAAACTCTCAAGTTGATGACCCCCAGGACTAGCATGTCCCGGAAGACCAACGGAGCTCATCCGTCACAAACTTCACTCACGTCCCCCATCGCCCGTAAGCGACGAAGGCCGTGTTTGGCGTCTGCGCAAACGGACAAGTCTCAGAACCCTAAGGCCCCGGTCAACCGCCGTCCACGCATCCCTTCTTCTTTCCACAATGTCAATGAACCGGGAGCGGAAACCGCACCCCACTCGACCTTGGCCCGAGGGCGTCGTGTCGAGCGCTGTCATTCCGACAGTTACAGAAGCGAAAGCCCATTCTGCCATTTCCCGCTTCGGAGATCAAGTCCCCGAAGGGTCATGGCCGGGTGGCCTTCCAACCGCCGCGGTGATATAGGTGGTTCGCGTTTGGGCGTCCAGTACTTTTTTTGCAGATGCGTGACGTTTTTTCCATCAAGCGACAGGGAGAATCCCGGATGCCTATGAATAACAAGGCTTTTTCTGGCGCCGCCAGCGCAGCGATGTTGGCGTTGGCGGCTTGCATGCCGCAGGCGGAACTGGCGTCGACCACTCCCGAATCTCCCTCCGAAGCCACGGTCCAGACTTCCTTCGGGCAGTTTCCCGATATTCCCAGCCCGGGCGGCTCCAAGCTGGTCCTCGACCGGACCCTGGTTCTGGGTTCTGGGGACAACTGGGTCGGCCAATTAGTGATCAACGCCTCGGCAGGCCCTTTCGCCCTGTTCGATTTTCTGAAGCAGAAGATGCCCGAGTTCGGCTGGACCGAGGTGACGTCGGTCCGCGCGCCGATCAGCGTATTGACCTACCAGCGCCAGAGCCGGGTCGCTTCCATCCAGATCCAGGCGCGGACCCTCACCGGGTCCGAAATGGTGTTCACCGTCTCGCCATCGGAGGGGCAGTCGGGGGCGGCCTTCGCGTCTCCCTCCCCCTCCCCGGTACGTTCCGCCCCCTTGGGTAAGGCCAGCGGGCGCTAAGGCGCTAGGTGTTGCGCGAGGCCCCGGGGTCGGACATACTGAGCGGTATGAGGCGACCGCATGCTCCCCAGGCCACCCGCCGCGTCATCCTGGAATCCGCTTGGCGGCTGGTCCGGCGCCGGGGCTTCCAGGCGACCGGGCTGAATGACATCCTGGCCGATACCGGACTCACCAAGGGCGCCTTCTACCATCACTTTCCCACCAAGCTGGCGCTGGGCTACGCCCTCGTCGAGGGACCGCTACGCGACTATGTGGAGACTTGGTGGGTCAAGCCTCTGGAAGGTAGTGACGATCCGGTCGCGGGCTTGGCCCGCATCGTTCAGGAGCGCGCGGCAGAGGACATCCCCGCGATGCTCCCTCTAGGCTGTCCCCTGACCAACCTGATGGCCGAGATGGCTTTGGTCGATGAAGGATTCCGCGACCGGCTGGACGAGCTTTATCGTCTATGGCGCAAGAGCCTCTCCCGCGCCCTCCGCCATGGCCAGCAACGGGGTACCCTACGCGGCGATCTGGATGCCGAACCGACGGCAGCGGCGATCATCGCCATCTTGCAGGGCGCCTTCGTTCAGGCCAAGACAACCCAGAGCATGGACACCTTCCGTGATTGCATGAGCGGCTTGGCCGACTATCTGACCCAGATCCGGCGCTGACATGGCGGCACCACCGGACATCGCGCTGCTGCGGGCCCCATTTTATTTTCTCCGCCATGGAGAAAGCACGGCCAACCGGGACAATGTCATTGCCGGCCGGATGGACTCGCCGCTTACCGATCTCGGCCGGCGACAGGCGGTGGAGGCAGCCGACCGCCTTGAGGGCGTCGCCTTGGGTGCCGTCTATGCCAGTACCCTGGACCGGGCGTTGCAGACCGCCCGCCCCTTCGCCGAACGGCGCGGCCTGACGGTTCGCACCCTGGCCGGACTGGGCGAGCGCGGCTGGGGCCGCCTGGAAGGGCGGCCTCTGGGCGAACGCGTCGGCGGCCCGAGAGCCGAACCTCCCGGCGCCGAACCCTGGAATATCTTCGTCGCCCGCACTTGGCGGGCCTTGGCGCAAATCGACGGATCGGCACCCGTTGTGGTAGTCGCCCACTCGGGAACCCTGCGCGCCCTGCGCGAAGGCCTGGGGCTGGACGACGGCGTGAAGGCCGTCAACGCCCAACCCATGGTATTCACCCCCCCCGAATCGCGGGGTGATCCCTGGTCCTGGCGGGCGCTCTAGCCGATCCGGCAGGCCTCATCGAAGGAAAGCCGGGGGCCACGCGGAAACAGCTTGGCCGGATCGCCGTAGCCGAGATTGCAGAGGAAGTTGGACTTCACGGCGGTGCCGGCGAAGAAGGCCTCGTCCACCTTGGCCGCATCGAAGCCCGACATGGGGCCGCAGTCGAGACCCAGCGACCGGGCCGCCATCATGAAGTACGCTCCTTGGAGGGTGGAGTTGCGGAACGCCGTGGCCTGGATCAATTCGGCGTTGCCGACGAACCAGGAGCGGGCGTCCGCATGCGGAAAGAGCCGGGGCAACTGGTCGGGAAACGCCAAGTCGTAGCCGACGATCGCCGTCGCCGGCGCCGCCATGGTCTTGGCGACGTTCGCTTCCATGAGACAGGAACGGAGGCGCTCCTTCGCCTCCGGGGAGACCACGAAGACGATGCGGGCCGGCAGGCAGTTGGCGCTGGTCGGCCCCCATTTGGCCAGGTCCCAGGCTTCCCGCAGCAAGCTTTCCGGAACGGGACGGTCCTGCCAGGCATTATGGGTCCGCGCTTGGCGGAAGAGCTGGTCGAGGGCGGAAGGGTCGAGGCCGGTCATGAAGATTCTCCCGATGGGGTGACGCGGATCACTTGTGCTTCCTCCCCAAACTGGGGAAAAATGACGGACCATGCAAGGGCGCGGAGGGGTCATGAGTCGGATCAGGGTCGCGGTCGCCGCCACGGTGGCCGCGCTGGGGATCGCGGTGGAGGCTAGGGCGGTCGATTCTGCCGCGGTGGTGATGTACCATCGCTTCGGCGATAATCGCTATGCCTCCACCAACATTCGCTTGGACCAGTTCGAGGAACATATTCGCGAGTTGAAGTCCGGTCCCTACAAGGTGCTGCCACTGCCCGAGATCGTGGCCGCCCTCAAGGAGGGCCGGGCCCTACCCGATCGGACGGTGGCCATCACCATCGACGACGCCTTCGCCACGGTCTACCGGGAGGGATGGCCGCGCCTCCGGAAGGCCGGCCTGCCTTTCACCTTCTTCGTCGCCACCGACCATCTGGACAGCGGCTCGCCGGAGCACGTCACCTGGGCCCAGTTGCGGGAGATGGTGGCGGGCGGCGGAGTGACCGTCGGCCATCACGCGGCCTCCCATGCCTCGCTGGCCCAGGAAGGGCCGGAGCGCGCCAAGGCGGAGATCGAAAAAGCCAACGGTCGGTTCCGGACCGAACTGGGCCAAGTCCCGGAACTCTTTTCCTATCCTTATGGCGAGACCGGCCAAGCGGTGACCCAAGTCGTTCGGGATTCCGGTTTCAAGGCCGCCTTCGGCCAGCACTCGGGGGCCTTCGACGGGAAGCCTGAATGGTTCTATCTGCCCCGCTTCGCCCTGAACGAGACCTACGGCACCCTGGACCGCTTCCGCCAGGCGGTGAATTCGGTCGCCTTGCCGGTGGCGGACATCACGCCGGTCGATCCTTTGATCGTCGGCGCCAACCCGCCGCCCATCGGCTTCTCGGTCGGCCCCGTGGCGGCGAGCCTGGACAGCCTGCGTTGCTTCGCATCCCACGAAGGCAGCGTCGGCCTGATCCGCCTGGGCGAATCGCGGGTGGAGGTCCGCCTGCGCAAGCCCTTGCCACCCGGCCGCTCACGGCTCAACTGTACCCTTCCGGCGGGGGAAGGGCGCTGGCATTGGTTCGGGCGGCAGTACTACGTGCCGACGCGCTGACGCTTGCTGCGGCTCCCCGGAGGCCCGCAGCCTCCGGGACCGCCTCGGATGTTATTTCTTGGCCGACTTGACGATGAAGAAAGCGGCCAGGCCGCCGATGATTCCCAACGTGATGACGACGACGCCAAGGCCGTAGGCCATGGATTCCGCGAACGACGACATGATCGAAACCCCCTTTGCCGGTTGATGGTTGCCCTTCCCGCCCCGCCCCTCGTTCGGGACTGGAATTGAAAGAATTCTAATACGCTCAGAACCGGGCCGCCAGCCCCTTGATGCCCTTTGCCGTCATTCTGCCGTCATCCTTCACGAATCCGCCCCCCACCTTCGCCGTCCCCTTCCGCCTCGCCAATCGGTTTTTGTTCCTCATGTTCCATTTTGATGATTGACATATGTTCCGCGATGTTCGACATTGCGCGCCACCACAGTCCCTGTTCCAGACTATGGCTCCTGGCAAAAGGGGGCCCCGGCGACGGCCGGGGCTGCCCTTCCAGAGGCGAGAATACGTGGGAACATAGGTCCAGCATTTACTTGGAGAACGTGCCATGGGTCTCTTTTGGCGGGACGATGACGACGAAAGGCGGAACGAAAGCCCCGGCTCCTTCCTCGATCTGGGAGACGACGACGACGAGAACGGATTCTTCGGGCGGGCCCGCCCGCGCAGCTACTTCTCCCTTGCCGACGGCGTCGGCCTGGGCCAGGCCAACAAGCCGGAGGACGTCGCCAAGGTGCAGTCGGTGCTGGCCAACTGGAACGACAAGCCTTTCCAGCGCTTCCAGGGGCCCACCGGCTTCCTGGGCGAGGACGACGTCGAAACCATCCGCGGCTACCAGGGGGCCCATGGCCTGCGCATCGACGGCTACCTGCGGCCGGGCGGCGAGACGGTGCGCAGCCTGCGCCGCGACTTCAAGGACCGGTTCAGGGGCTTCCAGGCCCCCACCGAGCGGGAGGTGGAAGACCACCACACCGATCTCAAGGCGGGCGGGCCGGGGCTGATCGCCTGGCGCCAGCCCCTGCCGAAGATCCAGGGCGACGGCCGCGACCTGCCGGAGGTGCCGGCGGAAGACCGGGCGGCCCTGGACCGTTCGGTCGAGGTGCTGCGGAACTACGCCGATCCCACCGGCTTCGCCGGCTTTTCCGCCCGCGAGGTGGCACGGGAAGGGCTGACGGCGGCGGCGCGCGGGCGCTACC
>JAMOBD010000111.1 GCA_039908345.1 Magnetospirillum sp. WYHS-4 | reverse complement strand
TCAGTGGTCAGGCGGAAGACGGTTATACACCAGCCATAGCGCTGGTAAAGCCGGAAAACCGCTGGCCGGAAGATAAGGTACAGACGACATTTCACCCGACCCAGTTGCGCAGTCTGGTGCCGGCCGGCCGCCTGGATATCGACTCGGTAGGGTTATTGGTATTGACGCAGGATGGACGCATAGCGAAGCACCTGATAGGTGAAACGACTTCCGTCGAAAAGGAATATCTGGTGCGGGTTGCCTACAGCAAACCGGGACGCCTGCCGGATGCCGATCTGCGCCGCTTAAACCACGGTCTGAGCCTGGACGGTAAAAAACTGCTGCCCGCCATAGTGACCTGGCAAAATGAAGATCAGCTCAACTTCATTCTGCGGGAAGGGAAAAAACGCCAGATCCGCCGCATGTGCGAGTTGGTCGGGCTCAAGGTCGTCGGCCTGAAGCGCGTGCGCATCGGCCGCATTCCACTCGGCCACCTGCCGGTCGGGCAGGGCGCCGACGGCGGCGGCCAGGCGCTGGCGCACTTGGCGGAAGCCGAATTCCAAGCTTACCGCCAGCACCGCCCCGGCGGTAAGCGTCGCCAGGGTCCCATCGACCCCGAAGGAAACGTAGCGGTTCAGCACCTGGATGACGAAGATCGGCTGGGCGAGCGCCAGCAGGTTGGCGAGCAGCGAGGCCACCAGCAATTCGGCCGCCAGGCCGGGCCGTTCCGCCAAGCGCCGGATCAGTTCCTTCATCGGCCATCCCCCCAGGGATCGACGACCTTGACCGGCAGGTCCTGGAAGTGCCGGGTATTGCCAGTGGCCAGAACGCCCCGCCTGGCGATGACGATGCCAGCGATCTGGGTGTCGCGGATTTCGACGGTCCGACCCCTGCGGCGCCGTTCGGCGGCCAGGGCCGCCGCTTCCCAGGCCGCGGCGCGATCGAAGGGCAGGATGCGGCCCTCGAAATCCTCTTCGAGGGCGCGGCCGAAGGCCGCTTCCAGGTCCCGGCGCCTGGTGCCCGGGTCCAGAAGCTCGAGGCCGAAGCGGACTTCGCAGACCGTGACGGCCGTGGTCCAGAGGGCTTCCGCCGGCTGGCGGTCCAGCCAGTCGACCACCGCCGGGTCCGGTTGGCGCCGCATGACGGCGGCGATGACATTGGTGTCGAGAACGATCATCCCAAAACCGCCGGCCGGGCGGCTTCGCCCCGCAATTCCTCGATGTCCGCCTCCAGCCCGATTCCGGCGAAGCGTGCCTGCAGACGGCTGCCCAGGGGCCGGCTTCCGGTCTCGTCGGGGCGCAGGGCGTTGCGCAGGATGTCGCGGACTTCCTCTTCCATGCTGCGGCCATGGCGGGCGGCCCGCCGCCGCAGCCCGGCCTTCACATCCTCTTCGAGATTGCGCACCACGAGTTGGGCCAAGGCTTCCTCTCCCGCCTGCTATCACGATAGCATGCGGCCCGGTCCCATTCAAGGAAGCCGCCGACGCCGCCCGGATGGGCCCCCGGCCTCATGTCTGGACCTGGAAGTCCGTTGCGGCGAGGTTGTTCACCTGGGTACTGGTGGTGGCGTTGTCGAACACGGCCAGCACCGTCTCGTTCCCATCGCCGGCCAGGTTGTCCGTGTGGACCATGGTCAGCTTGTCGCTGTTGGCGCTGTCGCGGAACAGGAAGATGGCGTTGGTCGCCTGGGCGTTGCCCGAGGCGAGTGCCGAGGCCGCGTCCGCGAGCGTCCCGACACTGCTGGCGCCGACCAGGACGATCACGTTGGAGGCGTTGTTCATCAAGGCATGGGGGGTGCCGTCTCCCACCCAGGTCATCTGCTCGAAGGTGACGCTGCCGATATTGAGGTCGGAGGTGTCGAAGACGATCTTGTCCCCGTCGCCCGTGGCGCCGGCGAACGACATGGCGCCGCTGAAGTCCATCAGCACGTCGGTTCCCAGGTTGGCCGCCGAGGCGCCGCCGAAGACGATCTTGTCGGCGCCGGCACCGACGGTGACGATGTCGATCCCCCCGCCGCCCTCCACCGTGTCCGCGCCGGCGCCCATGGAGAAGGTGTCGGCCCCCGCGTTGCCGCAAATGGATTCGTTGCCGGCGCCGGTGGTGAAGGTATCGTCGTAGCGCGTGCCTTCGATCCGTTCGATGCCGGTCAGGGTGTCGGTGCCGGCTCCGCCACCCTGGGTGGCGCTGCCGTTGTTGGAGTCGTCCAGGACCACCACGACCCCCGCGGTGTCCAGCAGATAGACCGCCTCGTCGCCCGTGTCGCCGCCGCCGATCAGGATGTCGTCGCCCGTGCCGCCGATCAGGATGTCGTTCTCGCCGCCGCCCGTCAGGGTGTCGTTGCCTTGCCGGCCGTAGATGACGTCCTTGCCCGTTCCGCCGGTCACCGTGTCGGCGGCGGCCAAGCCCGAGGTGTCGCCGACAAAGAAATCGCCGCTGTTGCTAAGCGCCGCACTGACATTGAGATAATGTTGGTTGTCGAGGGTGCCGTCCGCCTTGTCGAAGCGGATGAGAAGGGTCGATGTCCCCGCGGCGCCAGCCAGGGTGGTGGTATGGGTCAGGCCGTCGTTGTTGTATTCGGTCTGGATCACCAGATCGCTGCCGCTCCAGGACATCTCGCGGGGCATGAAATTGTCGCCGATGCGGATGACGTCGCCGTTGCCGACGTTGATGGTGTCGGTGCCCTTGGAAACGAAGACGTGGTCGGTGCCGGTGCCGGAGGTGATGCTATCGTCGCCGGTGCCGCCGTCGATGGTGTCGTTGCCGCTGCCGGTGACGATGGTGTCGTTGCCCGCCGCGCCGCTGCCCCCCGTGATGGTATGGGCGGCGGAGCTGCCCGACAGGTCGATGGCGATGCCCATGCCGGTCAGGCCGGAGGCATCGAGGGTGAGGGCGTTGGTGGTCAGCGCCGTGGCATCGATGGCGAACTTGCCGCTGGCGGAAGTGATGGCGCTCTGGGCCTCGCTGCCTACCGTCAGAGTATAGGCGGCATCGGCCAGCCTGAGCAGTTCGAAGCCCGTCAGCTTGGTGAAATAGCTGTCGGCGACCGTGCCGCCGTCCATCAGTTGCAGGGTGTCGGTGCCGTCGCCGCCGCTGATGGACGCCAGTTCCATGTAGGCCTGGGAATAGGCGGTGTCGCCGAAGCTGTCGGCGCTGCCGGGATT
The DNA here is from genome assembly GCA_039908345.1 of Magnetospirillum sp. WYHS-4. Classification (NCBI taxonomy): domain Bacteria; kingdom Pseudomonadati; phylum Pseudomonadota; class Alphaproteobacteria; order Rhodospirillales; family Rhodospirillaceae; genus Magnetospirillum; species Magnetospirillum sp. WYHS-4. The sequence goes on along the minus strand of JAMOBD010000111.1, from coordinate 1,301 downwards.
GAGTTGCGCGATGTTGAACTTCCAGGTTTCGTTGCCGCCCGCGCCGGTCGCCGGCTGGCTGGTCAGGGTGCCGATGTACTTGAACTTGGAAGCGTCCGTCATGCTGGTCATGTCGACCACGTTCGCCGCCGGATCGATGCGTAGGATGCCCCCGGTGGCGCCGCTTTCGAAGGTATGGACGTTGTCCAGCAGGGCCGCGCCGACGGTGATGTCGCCCGCCGAGCCGCTGGCGGTCTTCAGGGTCGCGATGTTGTTCAGGTTGGAGAGGCCCGTGGCGTTCAGGCTGGCGGACCCGGTTTGCAGGGTCGATCCCGCGGTGGCTGCGGCCACGCTGACGACCGAGCCGCCTTCGCCGGCCAGCATGCCGTAGCGGACGACGATGGTGCCCGCCACCGCCTTGGCGTTGTACAGCGCCTCGATCCCGGCGAAGCCGAAGGTGGAGCCGCTGAGGTCCATGACGGCGGTGCTCGCCAAGCTGGACAACTGGACGGTGTCGGTGCCCAGGCCGCCCAGCACCGCCCCGGTGAAGCCGGTGGAAAGATCGTCGAAGACGAAGACGTCGTTGCCCTCTTCGCCATAAAGGGCGTTGGCCTTGCCCGAATAGACCGAGACGTTGATGGTGTCGTGGCCGGTGCCGCCGAAGATCACGTTGTCGCCGGTCGGCGTGCTGGTGATGGTGTCGTGGCCGTCGCCGCCGAAGATGATGCCGCCGAAGACGTCGCCGCTCGAGAGCGTGTGATTCATGCCGTTGTTGTCGAGCTCGGTCCCGGCGCCCAGGGTCAGGGTGTCGTCGCCCATGGTGCCGGCCAGCACGTAGCCCTTCTTGGTCTCGCTGGGATCGAAGGCGAGGCGGACGCCCATGTCGCCGTGGCCGAATTCGGCGCCGCCGGAGACGGATTCATTGACGCCCGTGAACCCGCCGGCGCCGAATGGCGCCACGTGGATCTGTTCGACCGAGGTCAGGTCGATGGTGCCGGTGGCGCTGACGTCGCTGTTGGCATAGGTGATGATCCCGGTGGTGGCATCGAAGATCATCTGCATGTCGTAAAGGCCCAGCAGGGTAAGTTCGTCGGTGCCGCCGCCGCCGTCGATCGAATCGTTCCCGCCCAGGGAATCGCTGTTGAACATCCCCTGCATCATGGCGAACTGAGTGTTGGAATCGCCGCCCACCAGGTTGTCGTCGCCGGTGGTGGCGACCAGGAATTCCTGGAACTGGTTGGTGGTGCCCTGCTGGATGACCTGCTCGGTGAAGACGTCGGTGAAGATGTTGTTGAACTGCTGCTGGAAGGCGTCCTGGAAGC
>JAMOBD010000110.1 GCA_039908345.1 Magnetospirillum sp. WYHS-4 | reverse complement strand
GCGCCGATATAGACGCCCATCGAAAGCACCGAGCCTTCCTCGACCACCACGCCTTCCGCCACTTCGGCACGGGCGCCGATGAAGCAGTTGTCCTCGATGATGACCGGGCCGGCCTGCAGGGGTTCCAGCACGCCGCCGATGCCGGCGCCGCCTGAAATGTGCACGTTCTTGCCGATCTGGGCGCAGGAACCGACCGTCGCCCAAGTATCGACCATGGTCCCAGAGTCCACATGGGCGCCCAGGTTGACGAAGCAGGGCAGCAGCACGGCGCCGGGCGCGATGTAGGCCGACTTGCGCACCACGCAGCCGGGCAGGGCGCGGAAGCCGGCCTGACGGAAACGGGCCTCGTCCCAGCCGGCGAACTTGGGCGGCACCTTGTCGAACCAGGACGAACCGGCCGGCCCGCCCGCGATCATCGCCATGTCGTTGAGCCTAAAGCTCAGCAGCACCGCTTTCTTGCACCACTGGTTGACGGACCACTTGCCGACCGCCTGGCGTTCCGCGACGCGCAGCTTGCCGGAATCCAGCAGGTCCAGGGTGGTGTCGACGGCCTCGCGGACCTCGCCCTTGGTCTGGAAATCGACCTGGTCGCGGCCTTCCCAGGCGGTCTCGACGATCTTCTGCAACTGCGCGGTATCCATGGCTTTCCGGCTCTTTCCCGTGGTTTCGGAACGGCCGGACAATGGCTCCCGCCGGACGAAGAGTCAACAATCGACGATAGGCGGCCGGCTTAACTCTTTCTTTACCCGGACAACCGCAGGATGCCAGACGAGAGTATCCACTTTTCCCGAGCCGAGGAGACCCCGATGGGCCAGGCCAAGCATCCCAAGCAGGCGAAGACGGCGAAGCGCCTTCGCGAGATCGTCATCGACGGTTGCCTCGACGGCGACTTCGCCGGCCGGGCGATCACCGTGCTGGCCGGCGCCTCGGTCACCGGCAGCCTGGGCGCCCGCAGCATCGTGGTGCATGGCACCGTCCACGGCAACATCTCCGCGCCTTCCGTGGTGCTGGGGGAGACGGCGGTGGTCGAGGGCGAGTTGCACTATGGCAAGCTGACGGTGGCCCAAGGCGCCCGCCTGGAGGCCCGCTGCATTCCGGCCTGACCCGAAAGGGCGTTGCTGCACTGCACAATGACGGGATATGATGGGGCGGCGAAAGGAAGCCGCCCATGCCTCTCCGTCATCTCGACAAGCTGTTCCATCCGCAATCGGTCGCCGTCGTCGGCGCCTCGGGCCGCCATGGGTCCTTGGGCGGCTTGGTGCTGCGCAACCTGCTGAAGGGCGGGTTCGTCGGGCCGGTGATGCCGGTCAATCCGCGCCGCCAGTCGGTGGCCGGCATCCTTACCTATCCCGATGTGGCCTCCCTGCCGGTGGTGCCCGACCTGGCGATCGTTTGCACGCCCGCGGCGGAAGTTCCCGGCGTGGTCGAATCCATGGCCAGCCGGGGCGTTCCGGTGGCCGTGGTGGTTTCCGCCGGGCTGGCGCCCGAGGAGAGGTCGCGCATCGTCGACCTGGCGCGGCGCGGCGGTATGCGGCTGCTGGGTGGGGAATCGCTGGGTGTCCTGGTGCCGGCCGCCCGTCTGAACGCCAGTTGCTCCCACCTGCCGGCGCGGCCCGGCCGTATCGCCTTCGTCTCCCAGTCCACGACGCTCTGCACGGCGGTTCTTGACTGGGCCAGGGCCCACGGCATCGGCTTTTCGCATTTCGTTTCCCTGGGCGAATCGGACGATCTCGACTACGGCGACATGCTCGATTATCTGGGCAGCGACCCCGAAACCCGCGCCATCCTGCTGCATATCGAAGCCATCCGCGATCCACGCAGCTTCATGTCGGCGGCCCGCGCCGCCGCCCGCAACAAACCGGTACTGGTGCTGAAGGCGGGACGCTACGAGGGCGGAGTTCCCTCGGAATCCGATGCCATATTCGATGCGGCGGTGCGCCGGGCCGGCATGCTGCGGGTATCCGACCTGGGCGAGTTGTTCGCCGCCGTGCAGACCCTGGCGCGTTTCCGGCCCCTGCCTGGCGAGCGCCTGGCCATCGTCAGCAACGGCAAGGGCTTCGCCGCCATGGCGGTGGACGATCTTCTGGCGGCGGGGGGGCGGCTGGCCGAATTGGAGGAACCGACACGGGCGGCCCTTGATGCCCTGGTGCCGGGCGGCGCCGGAACGGGCAACCCGGTGGACATCGGCGGGGATGCGCCGCCGGAACGCTACCGCAAGGTTCTCGACGTTCTCGGCCGGGCACCGGGAATCGACGCGGTGCTGGTCCTGCATGCCCCCGCTCCCGTCGCCTCCAGCCTGGAAGCCGCCGAGGCGGTCGTCGAGGCGGCCAAGGGCGCCTGGGCGGAGATCTTCACCAGTTGGATCGGCGAGGAGGACGTGGCCCCGGCCCGCCGGCGGCTGGAAGAGGCCGGGATTCCCACCTACCCCCTGCCGAGCCGCGCCCTGGGAGCCTTCATGCATCTGGTCAATTACCGCCGGAACCAGGACCTCTTGATGCAGACGCCCCTGTCGGCCCCCGAGGAGTTCGCCCCCGATGCGGAATCCGCCCGCCAGATGATCCGATCCGCCCAAGCGCGTGGCGAGCGATTGGTCAAGGGCCCGGAAGCGCTGGCCTTGTTGGCGACCTATGGATTCGAGGGGCGTGAGGAATTGACGGAAGGCGCCCACGAGTTGGTTCTCGCCATGCATTGCGACCGGCTGTTCGGTCCGGCCATTTTGTTCGGCCAGGGGGGCGGCGGAGTCGATCTGGTCAAGGACCGGTCCTACGGCCTGCCGCCGCTCAACATGAGCCTGGCCCGCGAGGTCATCGAGCGGACCCACGTCTCCCGGATGCTGGAAGGCGACCGGGATCGTGCCGCGGTGGCCATGGACCGGCTTTGCCTGGCCCTGGTGCAACTGTCGCAGATGATCGTCGACCATCCGGAAATCGCCGCCGTCGAGATCGATCCCCTTCGGGCCGACCAGTCCGGCGTCACCGTTGCCCGGGCCCGTGTCCATTTGACGGCGGGCGGAGGGGCTCCGGTGCGACTTGCCATCCAGCCCTATCCCAGGGAGCTTGAGGAGACCTTCCCGCTGCCCTCGGGGCGCGAGGCGGTGCTGCGTCCCATCCGGCCGGAGGACGAACCGGAACACCATGTCTTCCTGTCGCAACTGACGGCCGAGGACATCCGCTTTCGCTTTTTCGGATCGGTGCGCGGACTGCCCCATTCCCAGATGGCCCGCCTGACCCAGATCGACTACGACCGCGAGATGGCCTTCATCGCCACCGCCCCGAAGCCCGACGGCAAAGGCCGCGAGACCTTGGGCGTGGTGCGCACCGCCACCGATCCCGACAACGAACGCGGCGAATTCGCCATCGTCATCCGCTCCGATCTCAAGGGCCAGGGGCTGGGCCGCAAGCTGCTCGACAAGATGATCCGCTATTGCCGGGACCGGGGCACCCGCCGGTTGGTCGGCCAGATCCTGGCTGATAACGGCCGCATGCTCGACCTCGCGCAAGCCATGGGCTTCCGGCTGGAGCCGCTACCCGGCGAAGAAGTCATCGAGGCGGTGCTGGACCTGTAGGGACGGCGGCGCTGGCTTCCGTTTTCCAGACACGGCGGAATTCGTCCCGGCCCCCGGAAATCCCAATTCCCGGCGTTGACTTCGGTTGGGCAAGCCCGTATACAGCGGGGCTCGTTTTTCCGACGGAGTGGACTCGTGAAACGCACTTATCAACCCAGCAAGCTCGTGCGCAAGCGCCGCCACGGCTTTCGCGCCCGTATGGCGACCGTGGGGGGCCGCAAGGTCCTGTCCAACCGCCGCGCCAAGGGGCGCAAGCGGCTGTCGGCCTAGCCGGCCGTGACCACCGTTCTGGCGCGCCTGAAGCGGCGGGTGGAATTCCTCCGCGTCGCCGATGCCCGCCGGAAGTGGGTGGCTCCCGGCCTGATCCTGCAGGTTCGGCGGCGCGCGTCGGGCGATTTTTGCCCTGGGGGTGAGGCCGCCATCCGTGTCGGCTTCACGGTCAGCCGCAAGGTCGGTAACGCCGTGGTCCGCAACCGGGCCAGGCGGCGTCTCAGGGCGGTCGCCGAAGCGGTTCTTCCCGTTGCCGCCCGGCCAGGGTACGACTTCGTCCTGATCGGCCGCGGGGGTACGATCGGCCGGCCGTTCCCGGAGCTGCTTGAGGATCTGAAAAAGGCCCTCGCCAGGCTGGGGGCCGAGACCGAACCGAGCAAGGGGCTGACCGAGACATGACCAACCTGGCGACCATCCTGGCCAAGGGACTGATCCGGGGCTACCAGCTCCTGATCTCGCCGGTGCTGCCCGGAAGCTGCCGCTACGAGCCCACCTGTTCCCAGTACGGCCTCGAGGCCGTCACCCGCTTCGGCGCCGTCAGGGGCGGCTGGCTGGCGCTGAGGCGTATCGGCCGCTGCCATCCCTGGGGCGGCTGGGGCTACGATCCCGTTCCGCAGAAGGACTGCGACAAGCCCTCCTGCGGTCATCCCGGCCACGCGCACTGAGAGACATTCGGACCATGGGCAACGGCAACAGCAAGAACCTGATTCTGGCGATCCTGCTGTCCTTCCTGATCGTCTTCGGCTACCAGATGTTCTTCGGGCCGCCGGTGCCCCCGGCGCCGGCCCCGCAGCAACCGACAGCCGAAGGCCCGGCACCGGCTGCCATCCCTTCCCCCGGCGCGGTGACGGCCGTTCCCGCCGCGCCGGGGGAAGGGATGGCAGCC
>JAMOBD010000109.1 GCA_039908345.1 Magnetospirillum sp. WYHS-4 | reverse complement strand
ACCAGGGCGAGGACCGAGGTCATGGTCTCGCCCTTCAACTCGGTCTCCACCTTGCGCAAGACGTCCCGCACCTTGGCTTGGATGTTGGTCCCGGCGGTCCCCAGCACGAAGTCCACCGACTGCCGGGTCAGGCCGAACTCGTCGAAGTAGTCGTAGAGGGTGGTGCCGGCGCCGTCCTTGACGATGCCCTTCAGGGCATTGATCTCCATGTACTCGCGGGTCTGGGCATGCTTGGCCCGCATGCGGGTCAATTTCCGCTCCATGACGGTGGCCAGCGGGTCGGCGGCGTCCGCCACCCCGAAGCCCCGGACGCCCTGGATGTCCTGGGGCGTGATGACGTCGTCGTGGGGAATCCAGGGGATGGTGAAGGACCTCATCGACCGGGTATCGCGGTTGGCGACGGTGGCGGGCCCACCCAGCGGCACGGTGGGCAGCAGGTTGAGCACGCCCTCGGCCTGCTCGATCAGGGCCGAGCGCTGGGTGATACCCTCGAAGCGGAAGAGGCCCATCTGCCCGAGGCGGGTATAGACGTTGGGCAGGATGTTGATGGCCTGGGTCAATTCGGTGAGCGTATAGCCGCCCGCGTCGAAGGGGTTCATCGTGGTGACCATTGAATGGCTCCTCAAGCGGTGGTGCGGGAAACGATGCCGGCGGCGGCGAGTTCGGCCCTCTTCACCGCTGCCTTGGTGGCATCGTCGACAGAGGTGTCGAAGACGATGGCGGCCTCGGAGACGATGACGGGGCCGCGCGCCGCCACCAGGCCGATGGCATCGGCGCCGGTGGCGTCCACCGCCCGCAGCAGGACCGCGGAGGCGACCTCGGCGCCTTCATCCCCCACCACCTCGGCGGCGGGGGACAGGCGGTACTTGCCGGAGACGGTCACCTTTCCCAGCACGGCGCCCAGGGGATAGCTGGTGCCGGCCTTGAGGACGACGGTCTCGCGGGAATAGCTGGCGTTCAGTTCGAACTTGAGCAGATCGCCCAGGGTGGGCGGAGCGACGAGAGGGGACATCGGTTATCTCCTTCGGGATCAGGCCTTGGACGCGGCCTCGCGGGCACCCTGTCGCCGGGCCGGAGATTGCCCATGGTGGTCCATCCCTCCGGCGTCGGGATGGGCGTATCCAGGGCAAGAGCCTTGCCTACCTGGGCAGAAGACATGATCACCACGGTCTCGACCATGGGATCGGAGACGGCGTCCATGATGCCGCGCTGGTACTCGGCGCGCTCGGTGCGCCAGCGACCCGGCTCGGCGCTGGCCTCGGAGCTCAGCCGGCGTTCGGCGTCAGCCCAGGCCGAGATCGTCATCTCCGGCGGCGGCGTCAGGATCGCCAGCGCCCTCTTCGCCGCCTTCGCCAGCCGCTCCGGCCCCGCCAGGATCAGCGGCGGCGACGGGCAGCCGGGCGAGTTCGGCAAGGGCCTCGACGATGGCCTCGCGGACGACGCCGCGGGCTCCGGCGATGGTGCTTTCCTCGTGGACAAGGGGGGCGATCCGATCCGGCAGGACGAGAAGACGGGCCCGCAGCAGGGCCAGGACGTCGGTCCAGGCCTTCTCCACGGCTTCGGCCGGCAGCAGGTCGCCGCGCTGGCGGGCGGCCTCCATCTCCGCCAGATCGGCCTTGGCCTTGACGAGGCGCGCCCGCTCGGCGGCGAAGTCGGCGGGACCGCCTGGACCCCGGTTTGCCTGCTCGCGCAGGTACCGGACGTAGCCGCGTACCGCGCCGACCAGATCGTACTGGCCGCGTTCGGCGCGCGGGATGACGCCCTCGCGGCCCAGTTGCTGGACGCGGCGCTCGGTCAGGTCGAGCAGACGGGCGATGACGTTCAGGGGCTGGGCATTGACCGCCATCGTGCAAATCCCACGGGCTCACGAAAGACCATCCCTTCTCGCGCGCGGGCCCTCCGATGACATGAGGAAGAGGCCACCGGAGATCATTCCGGCGGCCTCAGGGTAACGGGAAGGACGGTCAGGGGAAGATCCGGTCGATGCCGGTGATGTACGGGCTCCCCTGATTCCATGACCCCTCGTCGATCTCCCATTCGGCATCGGTACTGGCGTGGAGCTTGTCCAGGGCGGCCGTTTCGGCCTGCTCCTCGCTCCCGGCCTCGACCTCGACCACGGTGCTCTCGGTGACGTCGCGGGTGATGATGACGCGGAAGGTCGGCATGGATGATCAGCCCTCCGTCCGGATGGCGTACACGCGCCCCCTGCCTTCGATCTTTTCCGAGGTCACGGCCAGCCCCAGCTTCTTCTTGAGCGCCTCTGCGACGACTCCCCTGACGGTGTGTCCAGCCCACTTGAAGGTCTCGGCGATCTCGGCGATGGAGGCGCCTTGGGGGCGTTTCAGCATCTCGATCAGCTTGGCCTGCTTGCTGCCCTCGCGGGTGCGGGGCGTGGTGGTTTCCGCCGCGGCGTCCTCGTCCGCCGCCTCGGCGTTGATGATCTTGATGCCGGCGCGGGTGATGCGGAGCGTCACGGCCCCGTCCTCGGCGTCGCGCCATCGGGCGTCCTTGGCGGTGGCGGGCGTCTCCTCGATCAGGCCCTTGGCGATCAGGCTGTCGACCACCTTGCCGACGGCGGCGCCCTTGAGGGCGACGGTCAGCGGCAGGACGCGGCCCTTGGGGCGGCCGGCGGCGGCGGAGAGGATCACGAGCTGGGTGTCGGAAAGCTTGGTCATGGAAATCTCCCTTCGGCAGGGCGCCGCGACCGTCGCGGCGCTTCTACCACCCCGAGCCCCGCACCGGAAAACCCGGCCGGGGCAGGAGGAGGGAAAGCCTTCTCAGGCCTTGGCGATCTCCCGGAGCGTGGTCCTGACCCATTGCTTCCAGGCTGGCTGGGAGAAGCGGGCTTCCAGGTGGGCCTTGATGGCCTCCTCGGTGGCCGGCCCGCCGGGGATGAAGCTCAGGTCGTCGGCCAAGTGGCGGCCGAAGCGGTGGTCGAGCAGGTCGCGGACCTTTTCCGGCGCCAGCTTGAAGGTGGCGGCCAGAAAGCGGCTGGCGGCCGTCCAGGTCAGGTCGGGGTCGTAGCCGTTGTGGCGGCTGGTGCCCCAGAAGCCCCAGGATTCGTTGGCGGTGGGCAGGATCGTCTCGGTCTTCATGGCGTCTTCTCCATCCTTGATGGTCACCATGAACGCTCTGTTTTCCGCCGAAGCCAACTGGATAAGTGGCTAATCTGATTGCTTTTTTCGGCGATGGCCGATCATTTCGTGACGGGCTGCCCTTGACAGGGCGTCCGGAGCGGAGTACCTCAATTCCATCAACACCCCCTGCGGTTTCGACCGTAGGGCGCGGGGCCTCTTCGGAGGCCCCTGCTTTTTCCGGCGGGGCGATGCGGACCTTCATCTACATCGACGGCTTCAATCTGTATTACCGTGCCCTCAAGGGGACCCCTTGGAAGTGGCTCGACCTCAAGGCGCTGTTCACCGCCGTCCTCCAGCCCCATCACGACATCCAGCGGATCAAGTATTTCACCGCCCGGGTGAACGGGACGGCCGACGATCCCTCGAAGCCGCAGCGCCAGGATGTCTACCTGCGCGGACTGCGCCACCACCGTCCCGAGGTCGAGGTCTTCTTCGGCCATTTCCTCAGCCACAAGGTGAGGGCTCCCTTGGCGAATCCCGGCAACGGTCCCCGGTACGCCGAGGTCATCAAGACCGAGGAGAAGGGGTCCGACGTCAACCTTGCGGTCCATCTCCTCAACGACGCCTGGCTCGATCTCTACGACTGGTCTCCAACGACAGCGACATCGCGGAAGCCATGCGCCTCGTCAGGGCCCAACTGGGAAAACGCATCGGCTTGGTCACGCCGGGATCGGGCCATCCTTCCCGCCAACTTCTGGCGCATGCCGACTTCGCCCGGCATATCCGTGTCTCGGCCTTGCAGGCCTGCCAGTTGCCGGACCCCATTCCCGGCACCGGCATCCACAAGCCCCCCAAATGGTAGGCCGTTACCGCAACGCCTCGAACAGCCTGCGAAGCAGGAAGCTGCGTAGGATCGATACGATGGAGAAGATGGCCCCCAGCAGCAGGTTGTCGGACAGGCTGGCCTGCAGCCCGAAGAGCGGAAACACCACGGCCTGGGTGGCGACGGCGATGCCGTAGCCGACCGCCACGTTGGCGACGGCCTCCAGCATCGACATGCGGCGGGACTGCCTCTTATGCCGATATCGGCATAACCCCCATTATGCCGACGCTGGGATTATGCCGACCTCCGGGTGGACTTCGGCCTCGGGGGCGGTGATCGCTGCGGGGGACGCGGCATAATCGCAACGATGTTCTGTGCCGCGCATACTTCCCTTTTTTCCAAGAAAGGGGAAGTCATCATGACGATAGATCCATCTCACGTCCGTGTTTCCGGACCGCTCGCGTTGTTCGCGACCGGTTTCGCAGATGAACTCGCGCAACAGGGCTATGCATCTGGTTCGATTTGCCATCACTTGGGGCTGCTGGCCCACCTGAATCGCTGGCTGTTCGCACAAGGGCTCAGCGTCGAGAATCTTGACGCAAGCCAAGTGGAACGGTTTCTATTCGCCCGCCGCGCAGCTGGTTACACGCGGTTTCCCTCGATCAACGCATTGCGTCCCCTGCTTGACTACCTTCGCCGCCACGATGTGGTACCGGAGCCGACTGCGAATGCAGCTGCCGATCCGGTGGATTTGATTGTGGCCCAACTTGAACAGTGCCCGAGAAAAAGCTGTTCTGTAACAGACTGTTACGGAGTGGCACGGGTTTGTTAGCACTACATTCCGGGGTGGCGGGGTTTCAGGTGGGGGTTTCGTGGTG